>NTJL01000015.1 GCA_002457485.1 Pelagibacterales bacterium MED-G42 | reverse complement strand
GGACTAACTAAATAATTTTCGTCATTTATAATAACTCTGTCTGGGTCCCTGAAAAAATAATAAACCCATACATTGATAATTATAGCTATGGTTCCTAAGAAGCTGTTAATGCTTAAAAATATAATAGATATGATCCCAGAAATAACTAGAAACTTGTATCCTTCTGCATGGATTTTTGGAAATATTTTGTTAATCATGTTCTTATATTTGATAATTTTTGATTAATATGTATATAAAATCACAAAATTCAATTAATAAGATATATAAATTAGTGAGTAAAATTAGCATAAAAAACCCTGTCGTAGAGCTTGATGGTGATGAAATGACAAGGATAATTTGGCAATTTATTAAAAATAAACTTATCCTTCCTTATCTAGATCTTGGAATTGAATATTATGATCTTGGAATGAAAAGTAGAGATAATACTAAAGATCAAATAACGATTGATTCTGCTAATGCAATTAAAAAAAATGGTGTTGGAATTAAGTGTGCTACAATTACTCCTGACGAAGCTCGTGTTAAAGAGTTCAATTTACAAAAAATGTGGCGATCTCCTAATGGTACAATAAGAAATATAATTGGAGGAACAGTTTTTAGAGAACCAATTATATGTAATAACATTCCTAAACTAGTACCCTCATGGACAGATCCAGTTGTAATTGGAAGACATGCTTTTGGTGATCAATACCGAGCAACTGATTTTAAAGTTCCTGGTAAAGGAAAGATGGAAGTAAAATGGACAGCAGAGGATGGATCAAATGAAATTAAATATGAAGTTTTTAATTTTCCTGGACCAGGAATAGCTTTATCAATGTATAATTTAGATAAATCTATAGAAGATTTTGCTAGATCTTGTTTTAACTATGGTCTTATGAAAAATTGGCCAGTATATCTTTCAACAAAAAATACAATTTTAAAAAAATATGATGGAAGGTTTAAAGATATTTTTCAAAAAGTATTTGATGATGAATTCAAAGATGATTTTGCTAAAAACAAAATTACATATGAGCATAGATTGATAGACGACATGGTTGCTTGTGCTATGAAGTGGAGTGGGAAATATATCTGGGCATGTAAGAATTACGATGGTGATGTTCAGTCAGATACTATGGCTCAAGGGTATGGGTCATTAGGGTTGATGACTAGCACATTATTAACCCCAGATGGGAGAATTATGGAGGCTGAAGCCGCACATGGCACAGTCACTAGACACTATAGAATGCATCAAGAGGGCAAAGAGACGTCAACAAATCCTATTGCTTCAATTTTTGCTTGGACGAGAGGTTTGGCTCATAGAGGAAAACTAGATAATAATGATGAATTAATTCAATTTTCAAAAAAGCTTGAGACAGTGTGTATTGATTGTGTACAAGGTGGGTCCATGACTAAAGATTTGTCTATTTTGTTAGGTCCTGGAAATAAATATTTAACTACTAATCAATTTTTAGATAAAATCGACTCAAATCTTAAAAAAATGTTAAATTAATTGGAAAACAAATTAGAAAATATACTTTTTATCAATACTGGAGGTGGAATTGGTGATGCTTTACTTTGCCTACCAATTTTTAAATATATAAATAAAAATTTATTACCTAAGAATATTTTTTATTACTCTGCTGATTTAGAAAATTTTTGGTTTGAGGATAAACTTAAAGAATATAAACCAAACAATTTAATAACGGTAAAAAGTTTTCCAATTCAATTCGGTTTTAAGAGTGAACATTCTACATACTCAAAAAACTTAATCAAAAATTTTGATTTTGATTATTTTGATTTAATTATTGATAATCAAACGAGGGTTAAAAATACGTTAATATACAAAAAAATACCACATAAGTACTTTATTTCACCAAGCTTTAACTTTCTATTTTCAAGGCCATTTATATTTAAAAAAAAAGACAAAAATCTAATTTCAAGATTAATTGATTACTTAAATAAAATTTTAAAAATTCAAGATTTACCAAATTATAATATTGAAATCCCAAGTATTTATCATGAAAAGGCCAAGGAACTTATGACAGAAAATAAAAAGTATGTAGGATTTTCAGTCACGGCAGGTCATCCAACTAGAGTGAGGGAGTTTAAGATTGAAGAAATAATTAAAACTGCAAATCATTTTTCAAAAAATTTTATTCCAACCTTTTTCATTGAAGACAAGTATATGGAAATAAAAAATCTTATTAAAAAAGAAACCCAAAATTCATTTTTTCCAGAAGAATTGTTGTCAAAAGAATTTAAAAAACCTATGATAGTTACTGCTTTAGGTAACTTCACAGAATTCAATATAACAATTGAGAATGGAATTTCCCATATGTTATCTTTTTCAAAAAGTAAAAATTACAAGTTCTGTAATGACTCAGCCTATAAGTTTAAACCATTAAATAATAATACTGTTATTTATAATTGTGAAAAAAATAATAAAAATATTAATAAACTTATGAGCAATGAAATAATAGATTTTATAAATAAAAATTAAATCAACTTTTTTATCTCAATAATTGCTTCATCTATTTTATTTTTGATCAGTCCTCCTGCCTGAGCAAAATCTTTTCGTCCTCCACCACCTTTACCACCAATAATTTCTGATCCAACCTTAACAAATTTAACTGCATCAAATTTACTAGTTAAATTTTCTGTTACACCCACTGCTAACCCAACTTTGTCATCTTTATTTGCAAAGACAACAATAATTCCTTCAATTAAATCTTTTTTACCTTTGTCTACAAGTTTTCTTAGCTCTTTAGGTGGTAATCCATCAATTTTCTGAAGTCTTATCTTTATTCCATTAATTTTTTCATCTTTGATTATATTCTTTGATTTATTATCTAGTATTGAGTTGATTGTAATGATCTCTAATTGTTTGGCTAAATTTTTTATTAAAATATTTTGGTCTTTATCCTCTAAAATAGGTTTTGCACCAAAATTTATTATTTGTTGGCTTAAATCTTTTATAATTTGCTCATTTTTTTCGGAGGAAATATTTGTCAATTTCTCTTTATTTTTTAAATAATCTTCTAACTGTTTATCTCTTAACGCTTCAATCCTTCTTACACCTGCTGCAATAGATGATTGACTAATAATTTTAAATTTTCCTATATCTCCTGTGTTTCTAACATGAGTTCCTCCACATAATTCTGTTGAAAAATAACCACCACCATCATCACCCATTGAAAGTACTCTAACTTCCTCACCGTACTTTTCACCAAATAAAGCAAGAGCTCCATTTTCTACTGCTTCATCTGGTGTCATTAATCTTGTTCTTACATCTGACTTTTTTAAAACCATTTCATTAACAAAGCTCTCTATTTTATCAATTTCCTCATTCATTATTGGTTTCATGTGGCTAAAATCGAACCTCAAACGACTAGGTTCAACTAATGAACCCTTTTGTGTTACATGTTTTCCTAATACTCTTCTCAAAGACTCATGTAATAAATGAGTTGCAGAGTGGTATGCTCGTGTATTATCTCTTCTTTCCACATTGATTTTTAATTCAACACTATCCTCGACTTTAACAGATCCTTTAATCACTTTTCCATAATGTACAAATAAATCACCAATTTTTTTTTGAACATCTGTAACTTCAAATTTAAAATCATTCGATGTTATTTCACCTGTGTCACCTACTTGACCACCTGACTCTCCATAAAATGGTGTTTGGTTTACTATAATCATACCTTCATCATTTTTTTTTAATTGATCAATTTCTTGATTATTTTTTAACAAAGAAGAAACTACTCCCTCTGCTTGATTAGTTTCGTAACCTAAGAATTCAGTGGCTCCCAATTTATCTTTAATTCCAAACCAAACGTTTTCGATAGCAGCATCACCTGAGCCTTTCCAGTTTTTTTTTGCGAGCTCTCTACTTTCCTTCATTAATAAATTAAATTTTTCTGTTTCAATAGACATTGATTTATTTCTTAAAATGTCTTCAGTAAGATCTAATGGAAAACCATAAGTATCATATAACTTGAATGCAACTTCACCAGGTAAAACTTTATCAATCTTTGAAATTTCTTCATTTAAAATTTTTATTCCCCTATCTAATAAAACTAAAAATTTTTCCTCTTCCATTTTTAAAGTTTCTTTAATTAGTGACTCTGCTCTTACAAGCTCAGGGTAGTTTCCAGACATTTCATTTTTTAGAGTTTCAAATAAATTATAAAATACTGGCTCCTTAGAGCCCAACAAATGAGAGTGCCTCATCCCTCTTCTCATTATTCTTCTTAAAACATATCCTCTGCCCTCATTTGATGGCAGCACTCCCTCAGCTATTAAAAATGAGCTAGCTCTTAAATGGTCAGCAATAACTCTAAAACTTGAAAGATTTGTTTTGTCTGATTTAACTTTTATGATCTCTGATGCTGATCCGATAATCTTTTTAAAGTGATCAGTTTCATAATTGTCATGTGTTCCTTGTAATAAGGCTGCAATTCTCTCGAGGCCCATACCTGTATCAACAGATGGTTTTGGGAGATTGATTCTTTTATCTTTAGTTATTTGCTCAAATTGCATGAATACTAGGTTCCAAATTTCAATAAATCGATCACCATCCTCATCCTTGGTTCCTGGAAGACCCCCTTTTAAATGATCGCCATGATCATAAAAAATTTCTGAGCAAGGTCCACATGGACCAGTTTCACCCATTGACCAAAAGTTGTCTGAGGTTGAAATTTTAATTATCCTATCATCATTTAAACCAGCTATTTTTTTCCAATAATTAAAAGCTTCATCGTCTTCATGAAAAACTGTTACATAAAGCTTATTTTTGTCTATTCCAAAATCTTTTGTAATTAAATTCCAAGCATAATGAACCGCTTGTTCTTTAAAATAATCACCAAAAGAAAAATTTCCAAGCATTTCAAAAAATGTATGGTGTCTTGGTGTATAACCAACATTTTCTAAATCATTATGTTTTCCTCCCGCTCTTACACATTTTTGTGATGTTGTGGCTCGTTGATAATCTCTTTTTTCTAAACCAGTAAAAACGTTTTTAAATTGAACCATTCCTGAATTAGCAAACATTAGTGTAGGATCATTATTTGGCACAAGATTACTAGAATCTACAATCCTGTGATCATTATTTTCAAAATACTTTAAGAACGTATTTCTTATTTCATTTAATGATTTATCAGCCATATTTTTAAAATACAGCTTTTTTATTCTATGTCTAGATAACAGTAAGGGAAAAAAGGCGCTTAAAATAAGCGCCTTTTATAATTTAAAGATAACCTAAAAATTAATTCTTTTTAGAAGGTATAATTTCCTCTTTTGCAGCCTCTTCTTTCTCAGCTACTTTCTTCTCTTTTTCAATTTTTTCTGGATCAAGAGGGTTTCCTTCAATTTTTTTTGAAATTACTCCAGCTTTTTCTCTAATAGACATTTCTATTTCTGCAGCTACGTTAGGATTTTGAGCTAGATAAGTTTTAGCATTTTCTCTTCCTTGACCAATCTTTTCACCTTTATAAGCATACCAAGCTCCAGATTTTTCAATTATATCTGCTTTAGAGCCAAGATCTACTAGTTCACCCATTTTACTAATTCCTTTTCCGTACATTAAGTCAAACTCGACAACTTTAAATGGGGGAGCAACTTTATTTTTAACTACTTTGACTCTTGTAGAGTTTCCAATAATTTCATCTTTATCTTTAATAGCACCAATTCTTCTTATGTCCATTCTTACTGATGAATAAAACTTAAGTGCATTTCCGCCTGAAGTAGTCTCTGGACTTCCAAACATAACTCCAATTTTCATTCTGATTTGGTTAATGAAAATCATCATTGTGTTTGTGTTAGAAATTGAACCTGTTAATTTTCTTAAAGCCTGACTCATTAATCTTGATTGAAGACCAACATGATGATCTCCCATCTCTCCTTCGATTTCAGCTTTTGGTGTTAAAGCTGCAACTGAGTCGATAACAATTACGGAAATAGAACCTGATTTTACTAATGTATCAGCTATTTCTAAAGCTTGTTCCCCAGCATCAGGTTGAGAAATTAAAAGTTCTTCTGTATTAACACCTAATTTTTTTGCATAAACTGGATCTAAAGCATGTTCTGCATCAACAAATGCACAAATTCCACCTGCTTTTTGAGCCTCTGCAACAACCTGTAATGCCAATGTTGTTTTTCCGGATGACTCTGGACCATAAACTTCAACAATTCTTCCTTTGGGCAATCCGCCTATTCCTAAAGCTAAGTCTAAGCTTAAAGATCCTGTAGATATCGACTCGATATCCATAGCTCTCTTTTCACCAAGCTTCATTACTGAACCTTTTCCAAAGTTATCTGTAATTTGAGCTATAGCAGCATCTAATGCTTTGTTCTTTTCTTTGATATCCATTTCTTGATCTTTAGTAGATTTAACTACTTTTAGGTTATTTTTCGTCATTTTTTGCCTCTTTTTTTAATTTTTTTGACTGTCGAATCATAGATATAAATGTACACATTTTGTTCTCATTAGCAATATATTTATTTTTAGTTAAAAAAACCAAATAATTACTTAAGTTTTAGATATTCGCTATTTAAAAGCCCAACTGATTTCAACAAATCATATTGGGAAAGTAGATAATTTCTCTCTGAACTTGCTAAAGATATTTGGGCAGAGAGCAACAAAGCATTTGATTGAATAACATCTAATGTAGTTCTTGAGCCTCTTTCATATTCTGCAACAATGCCTTCATTGGCAATTTTTGCAGCTTTTACTTGAACTTTCACAGAATTAAGAAAACTTCTAGAAGACTCTAAACTTGACCAAGCGCTTGTAACGTTAGTCTCATTAGTTTGAATTGTATCATCTAATAGCAATCTCTTTCTTGATGTTAAGTTGGCGTTCTTATTAATTGTTGATCTTTTTTTTCCTCCAGAATAAAAAGGCCAGCTAAGAGTAGTGGTCAATGTATCTTTTTCTCTTTTATCAATAATTGAACTAACATCCTCAGAATAGGATCTTTCCAACGATAAAGCAGCTGTGGGTTTAAGATCTGCTTTTGAACTTTCTAAATCCTTTTCTGTCTGATTAAACTCAAACTTTGCAATTAGTATATCTGGGTTTTTTCTTTTTGAAATACTTATTGCATCATTTAAAGACTTAGGAGTATTCACAATTGCACTTAATTCTTTTTTTAATGAGTTTGGATCATTTATTTCACCAATAACATTTTCATAAGTTAATTTTGCAATTAGTAACATATTTTTTGCTTCTATGAATTGAGCTCGTGCACCTGCAAAAGATGATTCTGATTGTGACAAATCCGTAATCGTAATTTGCCCACGATCCAATCTAATTTTATCATTTTCAACCTGTCTGCTAAGTAAATCAAGATTACTTTTATTAATATCTAAAGTTTCTCTCGCTAAAATTAATTGCGTATAGGCCTCAATCGCTACATAAAAAATATCTTGTTCTTTTTTAATTAGTTTTGCACTAGCTAAATCTAATCCAATAATATTTTTTTCATGAGATATGCTTCTATCAAAATCTAATAGGGTTTGCTCCAATTTAATTGATGTAGTAAAAGGATCAACATCATTAATTGTGGCATCACCTCCACTTTGATTTGTAAGTTTATTTGTTTCCTCAATACTTTTAGATCCACTTAATGTCAAAGATGGTTTATACTCGGCTTTTGAAATATTTATATCTTCCTCCGAAGCTTTAAAATTTTCTCTTTCTGCGTTTAATTGAGTATTATTGGTATACGTTTGCTTTAAAGCATCATATAAAGTTATTGAATATCCTTTAGAACAAAAACTTATTAGAATGAATGATAAAATAAAAATTTTCTTCATATTATTTACATCTTATAGATTTAATTTGATGGTCGCTTCCTAAATTTATCAAAATTGATGCATGCTTTGTCATTTTTTTAAACATGTTTTCTGTTATCCTCTGATAAGTTTGCATAAAGCTAATTACATCCTCTTTGTTCATTATTTTGTGCTTAGAGGTTTTTTTTGATTTAAGCCATAATTTATTTTCTTGTTTTAATCGCCATTTTTGAAGCAAACTAAAATTTTTTGCTTTTAAATATATCAAACAATTTAATTGTGAATACAAATCTTTATATTTTAATTTTAATTGCCGGTTTACATATTTTCTCCAAATTTTTTTTTGATCTTTTTTCTTTTCCATTAAATTAATAGCCTTATTTAAAGTAGCATTTTTCTCAGGTTTCGCTCCTACACACCAACCTTCAAATATTATTACATCTGGTCTTTTTTTAATATTATACCAATATTTTTTGGCAAACCGATCATCTATTGCCTTGTTAAAGTTTGGTAATCGTAAGCTGTGAAATTTTTTACTTTTAATTTTCTTAAAAAAACTTAACATCATATTAATATCGTGTGTTCCTGGAACACCCCTAGTTAATAGCATTGGATGTATTTTTTTTGATAATACATCTCGTTCTTTTCTTGTTTTATAGAAATCATCAATTGAAATTTTAAATACATTTAATTTAAAATATTTTTCAAGAATAATCTTTAATATGGAGCTTGTTGTTGTTTTGCCTGTACCCTGGCCACCTGCAAGGCCTATAATAAAAGGTTTTTTATGATTAGTTTTATTTTCAATCCAAAAGCAAATCGGAATTAAGAATGATTTAAGCATTCTCTCTTTATTTTTAAATTTCTCTTTTTTTGTTTCCTGAGATTTAATAAATTTTAAACATTCATTTTTTACCTTTTTAAAACAATGGTTTTCAGAATTCATATTAATATTATTTCTTTTGGTCTAACGGATGGTTCTCACCATCATTAACTGGAACATTTTTAATCTCAAAAGGTTTTACTCCTTCGATGCAAGCAATATTTACTCCATATATTTTTGGATTTATTCTAGGTCTGTTGTGAGTATGTATTCCACAAATCGAACAAAAGTAATGTTGTGCCGTATTTGTATTAAATTGATAAAGTTTTAAAAATTCCTCTCCTTTAGTCAATTTAAAATCGTCTTCGCCTAGAACTCCAATAATGTATCCTTTTTTTTTACATATCGAACAATTACAACGCATAATTTTATCAATACCATTTTCTGGAATTTTCACCTCAGCTTCAACCTTTCCACAATGACATGTTAATTTTTTCATTGATTTGTATCCTGTGATTTATTTTCTAAAAACATTTTATATCTTTCTAAACTTTCTTTTGGCCAAGTAATTTTTGGATCATACATTTTTTCAAAACAAATAACATTATCTTTTAAATCTAACCAAGAATCTTTATCTTTTGTAAAGATATGAGCTTGTGGAGGAAATTCATGTGCATTATCTAAAGTTTTTGTTCTAACATTTAGTCTTCCAACGGCTGAAGAATAATCGGTAAATATGTAAGTTCCACATTTACCACAATAATATACTATGCAAGGAGCACCGCTACCGCCTTTAAGTTCAACAGAAGAAGAAATTTCTCCATCTATAACTAAAGTATTTTCTAAAACAGAACTATTTATTACGTAAGATGATCCAGTTAAAATTTTACAATCTTTACAATGACAAGCTTGAGTAAATAATGGTTTTTCAGTAAGCTTATATTTAACCTGACCACAAATACATCTGCCCTCTAAAGATTTATTTTTCATTTTAAGTTGTTATTAAACTATCTCTGGTTGAAGTTATCCACAAGCATACAAAATGTAGTTTCAATGTTCACCTTTTGATTCACTTTTGATTCAGTTACAGACTCAAAATACAACCTCTTGAGTGTATTGTATAAATGGTCTATAAATAAGAACAAAACAAGAACATGAAACTAACCATACCTTATTATCTGCATAAAGCAGGCGCTGGCTTTCCTTCTCCTGCCACTGATTATATCGAAGAAGATATTGATCTAAACATGCATTTAATAAGAAATGTTCCAGCTACTTTTATTATAAGAGTGCAAGGTAAATCTATGGTCGATGTTGGAATTAATGATGGTGATTTACTGGTTGTCGATAAAAGTTTAAAACCAAAAAACTTTTCTACAGTTATCGCAAATGTTCATGATGAACTTGTAGTTAAAACTTTAGTTCAAGAAAGAGAAAAAAAGTTTTTAACATCAGGATCTAAAGAATTTTCTGACAGAATTTTAATTAACGAAGAACAAGATATCTTTATCTGGGGAGTTGTAACTTATGTCATCCATTCTACATACTAAAAAAATAGCACTAGTTGACTGTAATTCTTTTTATGTTTCTTGTGAAAGATTATTTAATCCTAAAATAAGAAAAAAACCTGTTGTTGTTTTATCTAATAATGATGGTTGTATCATTTCAAGATCTAATGAAGCAAAAGCTTTAGGGATTAAAATGGGTGAACCTTATTTTAAAGCAAAAGATATAATTGTTAAAAATAAAGTTGAAGTTTTTTCATCTAACTATTCTTTATATGGTGATCTTTCACGAAGAGTAATGAGAACTTTAAAGAGATTCAATTCAGATATAGAAATATATTCAATTGATGAAGCATTTTTAGATTTATCAAATTTTCCAGATCAAGATGTAGAAAAAGTTGGAAAAGAAATTAGAGAAACAGTCTTACAATGGACCGGTATTCCAACTAGTATTGGAATTGCAAAAACAAAAACTCTAAGCAAAATTGCAAATCATATAGCAAAGAAAAAACAATCAGGTGTTACTAGTTTAATTGGAATAGAAAACTTAGATCCTGTACTTGAAAAAGTTGGGATCAATGATGTATGGGGTGTTGGCAAACAATTAACAAAATTTTATCAAAAGAATGGAATTTACAATGCAAAACAACTTAAGAATAAGTCTAACAGTTGGATTAAAAAATCTTCTAACGTTTTAAGCTCAAGAACAGCAATGGAGCTTAAAGGTATTCCTTGTATTAATCTAGAAACAACTACTACAAAAAGAAAAAGTTGTGTTGTCTCAAGATCGTTTGGAAAAAGGGTTGAAAAATTCCAGGAATTAAAGGAGGCAGTAGCAAATTATTGTTTAAATGCATCTGAAAAAATTAGATCTGAGTCTTTAGTTGCAAAAGCAATTACAGTATTTGTTAGAACCAGTCCGTTTCAAAGAAACTTTGGATATTACTCAAATGCAAAGACAGTTGATTTTCCAATTGCAACAAACAATAGCATTGAGGTAGTTAAAGCTGCAGTTACAACACTTGAAGACATATTTAAAAATGGTTATCAATATCAAAAAGCGGGTGTTATGCTCACAGGACTTTCTAATGCTAATGATAAAACAAACCTGTTCTCATCTGAAAAAGATGAAAAAATAAATAGCTTAATGAGATCTATTGATAGCACTAATCATAAGTATGGGAGATCCACCTTAAGTATTGCAAGTGCTGGTGTTCAAAAAAGATGGAACATGAAAAGAGAATATTCTTCTAAAATAGATACAGCTGATTTTTTCAGTTTGCCTAAAATAAAGGCTATTTAAGCTTTAAAAAGAGTATTGGTTAAGTTTTGAAGATTATCACCCCAAAAAACCTCGTTTTTAATTAACTCAAACTCAAGATCAAAAACAGCAGACATAGCAGATGCATAAACTGATCTTGAGTCAATAGTGCTATTTAAATCTCTTCCTTGAAATAAATCTTTTGTTTTTAAGCCTGGCCAATCAGAATGAACTTGTGATTTCTTTAATAGCCCACCTCCCAAAAAGATTGCTGACGCATAACCATGATCTGTACCAAGGCCACTATTTTGAGTAACTGTTCTACCAAATTCAGTTAAAGTCAAAATAAGGGTATTCTTCATTTCGTTTCCAAGAGACTCGTTTAATTTTTTAAAAATATTATCCATTTCAATTAAACTGTCTGTATGTGTTCCATCAACTCCACTTTGAGCTGCATGGGAGTCAAAACCGTTTACTTGAAAAACAGCAACTCTTGGTCCATTTGTTTTTTTTAATTCACTACCAGCTTTTAAAGCTAACGAACTATTATCTCGTGACATTGCCATCGTATCATCTGTCATCATTGATCTTTGAGAAATAATATTCATCATTTCTTCTAAATCACTTTCCGAATGTTCTTTATAATGAGATTTTAAGATTTCTAGAATTTCTTTATTTGGTAGTTTTTTTTTTGCTGGATAAAAATTATTATTATTAGATGTACCTCTTAATAATAAAGGCATTGGTAATTGTAAGGCTAACCCATCTCCATTTAATTTAGCAAGATTCATTCCTCTACCAAGCCAACCTGTTTTAATTGAATAAGGTATGTGTCCTCCACTTTGCATCAAATCTTGTCCATCAAAATGGGATCTTTTTGAATACGGCATGTTTGTAGCATGCACAATAGAAGCTTGATTACTTTTCCATAAATTATAAAAACTATTCAATTTAGGATGTAAGGCAAAATCCGTGTCTAATTTAATTGAATTTTCTAAAATTAAATCTTGTCTTCTTTCTTCAAGATCTTTGTCTCCAATAACTGGAATAGCATATAAACTATCCATTGCACCTTTAAGCATAATCACAACTAAATTTTTCTTAGGTTTAGTGTTTGCTATAACTGGCAAATTAAATCCAGCTAAAAATAAAGCTGTTGCTGAACCTTTTAAAAAATTTCTTCTAGAAATTTTCATGATTTTAATATCTCTGGTAAATTAAATAACAGAACATGTCTATCCATTGAGTCTTTTCTTTTATTTAAAGTTTTTAAAATTTGGTTTGGGCTGTCAAAATTTTTTAAAATCATTTCTGCGTAAAAATCATTTGATTGATTATTTTTCTTAATTTTGTTATAAATTTCTTTTGAGTAAACTAGCCTTCTAATCAATAGCTCAGGTGACATCCAATCATCAGAAATATCAGACCATCCATTAGGTTGTTTTGAAAAATATGGATGGTGGCCTAAATCTCTTAATAAATTGTGAGATACTCTTTGAGATTTTTTTATCTTATCCCCTAGAACATGATCATCCATTATTTTCGCTGAAGGGATTATATCGGCTCCAGTCATCTTCACCATTTGTAAAAGCCAATTTTCTGGGTTTTGAAATTTTTTATACATTGGAGAATAATTAAATGCTACTTCTATTGCAGCCTTATGGATTTCAGGTAAAAAACCATCTGACTTTTTCCAAGCTTCGACTATTGGTGTAATCATTTCTTTTGTTGGATAATCAGTAATTAAATATCTACAAAGTTTCATAGCTATAAATTCTCTACATGATTGATTTCTTGCTAAATCCCTTATTACTTTTGAAAGTGCTTTTTCGCCCTCACTGTAACTTAAGCCAAGTATTCTTTTTCTACCTGGCTGGTGTATATTTTGTTCAAAATAAACATCACCAAATTTTCCCTCTTTATCTTTTTGAGATTTCCAGCCTGACATCAAGTATGACATTTGAATAACATCTTCTTGATTGTAGCCAGAATTAGGTGAAACAGTATGTAACTCTAAAAGTTCTCTAGCATGATTTTCATTAATTGTTACCTCTTTCCCTTTAGATGCTCTTTTCAACGCAGTGGGGCTATCAGGTCCAATATTTTGACTATTATCTAGATGTCTAATCATAGGCCAAGCAACTGTTGCATCAAAAACCATTTTTTCAAATGTTTGATTCATATTCGCACGAATGGTCTCTCGTTGATAGGCTCCTGTAGAAAATTGTTGTAATTGCTTAATCGAACTAATCGTAAAATGGTTTGCCCAAAAATACCAAAGTTTAGTAAAAACAGGAAAGCTACCCTGGACTGCCTCTGTATGCCTTATGCTTAATTCTAAATTTATCCAATGACCTCTACCTACTTTCAGTCCAAGCTTTTTTTGTTCTTTTTTAAGAGTAGCAGGATCATTCTTATATTTTTCTCTTATCTTTTTTCTTGCCTTATTAGAAAATCTATTTTGAAATTCTCTTAGTTCTTTTTCGGTGTATAATTTTTTTCCTTCCCATTTTAAAGCTGGAACCTCATCTAATTGGTTTTTAGCCCAATTTAGAGGGTCTGTTGGAACTTTTTCCTCAGGTCCTACTCCAAAACTTACTTTTCTAATAAAATCTTTCATGTTTAAAAATTAATTGTCTTTTTTTAATTCTATTACATTTTCAATATTATCTAAACAATTTTTATATTCCTCAATATTTTCTCTTTTAGCTAGTCTAAAAATTAACACATTTAGTAATAATATTATTGGAATTGGAATTAATGTAATTATTGTAATATCATTTAATATTAAAAAAAAGTAAATAATTAAAAATAAAATTGAACGAATTAAAACGTTAATTCTAAAAACGCTTATAATTGAAAAAGAGTGTCTTAATAAATTAATAAAACTCATCTTTGAAGGTCCAAAATACCTTATACCTCTAATAGATGGTATCGATGTTTTATCTTTTTCTACCTTAGTTAGGGCACCCGAAAAACTATTCCAAGTAGCTTTTTCATTAATTAAGTTTTCTACTGTTGATTTAGTTAAACATGTAAAATTGCCAAATTTAATTGATTTCCCTGTAAAAAAATAAGTCAACATTTTATGAATATTGTAACAAAATTTAAAAAATAAACTTTCAGATCTTTTTACTCTTTCACCCACTATAGTTTTATTAGGCAAATACTCTGCGTATTCTATAAAATCTTTTATTTCACTTGGTCTATCTTCGCCATCTCCATCCATCGGTATCACATAATCAAAATCTTTTTTTTCAAATATATATTTAAGTCCAGAGGCAATACATCGTGCGTGGCCTCCATTTTTCTTCATATCTATCAATTCAACAGACTCAATTTTTTCTAAACCATTTGTATTTATTTCTTTTTTTTCTAATGAAGCGTCATTAATTATAATAATTGAAACTTCATGATTTAAGTTTTTAATATCTAAATCAATTTTTTTAATTAGTTCTGAAACTGATTCCCAATCATTATAAATTGGGATTAAGATTTTAATTTTCATCTATCTTTTTATTCCAATCATACAAAATCCTTGCTTATTAATTTGTCCAAAATCTCCTGGACACAATTGTTTTAAAACATCTGAATTACCAGTATAGATAATGCCTCCTTTTGGATCCAAACTATCTATATTACCTTTTAAATCTTCAAACCAAATTGGTCTTGAGGGCAAATGGTAAGATAAATTACCTGCGTGCCATTCATCTCCAACTACATACTTTATCTCATTATAAAAGTTTTGATTCCATCTTCTTTCAACCAATTCTGCAATTTCTTTTCCTTCATAATCTGTTCTCTTATTTGTTTTGGTTACAGATATATAAGAATAAAGCAAAGGTGATATAAAAAATAAAATAATAAATCCATGAATAAAAGAATTTATTTTTTTAGTGTCAATTTGTGATTTAAGTAAATAAATAAATAAAGTTCCAAAAAATAAATAAAAAGGTGTCATCCACATAGTTCTGATTTTAGAGCCTGTAATTAAGGAAGTCATGAATATCATAGCAATTGGCAAAATATTTATAAATAAAAGAAAAATTAATTTCTTATCATTAAGATTAAATTTGAATTTAATTTTTTTTGCTAATAACAAAATTAAAAATACAAAAGGTATTAATATACCTAATTGCTTGATTGCAAAAATTATTGGGAATTTTATATGATCAATAATATTTGATTGTTCTAAGCTTGTCCTTTGAAGACCATATTTAATTGTAATAAATTCATTTTGATTTAGCCAAATTAAATGTGGAACTAAAATAATTAAAAAAATTTCTAATATTATTAAGTATTTAAAATCAAACTTTTTAATTTTTCGGACAAAAATTAGATATATAAATAACAGATCAATTGAGATTAGAAGATAAACAAATAGGTATTTTGATAAAAATCCAAATGAAGCAAATATTGCTACTAAAAGACAATCATTAAATTTAATTTCTCTATCATTGTAAATTTTCCAAGAATAATAAACAGTTAGTGCCCAAAATGGTAATTGACATATATTTACATTAAATTCTGGAGTTGTAAAATTATAGAAATATATAGATTCTAAAATTAAAACAGAAATTAAACTTAATAAATTATTTCTAAATATTTCTTTTGAAAATTTGAATACATAATAAAAACTTATAATTACAAAAATTTGACTTAATAGATAATAAGCCCAATCTTGTGAACCAAAAATGTTATAAAAAAATTCTAGAAAAACAGCAACCATAGGTGGATGTTTGTCAAAACCCCAATCAAGATTGCTTGCCCATGCTAAATGTTCAATTGTGTCTAAAGGTAAATTTTTATTTGTTAAAGAAGGAGCTAATGTCCAAATAATCAAATGTACAAATATAAAAATATAGAAAATATTATTTGAATTTCTAATAAAATTAGCCATTAGCAATTATTAACAACAATTAACCTTTCTTGACACCCTAAATTTGCTGAATATACTCCCCACCTTAAAATTACTATGCCAAAGAAAGCTAAAGTTAAAAAAAAAGTTTCAAAATCAAAAGTTTCTGTGAAGACAAAATCTATTGGTAAGCCTGTAATAAAAATTTCTAAAAATTATGAGCCTAAAGATACGGAAAAATACATGTGTGAAAAGCATAAGGTTTTTTTTAGGATTAAACTTACTGAATGGAAAAAAGAATTAGTAAAGGCTAATAATGAGGCGCTTTATAACGGTAGTATGGACGACAATAGTATATCTGCCGATGTAGTTGATCAAGCAAGCTCATATACTGATAAAAACGTAGAGATGAAAGCTATAAATCGACAAATAAAGTTGATTTCTGAAATTGATAAAGCTTTGATAAGAATTAAAGATGAAACTTATGGTTATTGCTTAGACACAGCTGAACCAATAGGACTAAAAAGATTAATGGCTCGACCAGTTGCAAAATATACTATAAGTGCCCAAGAGAAACATGAGAAAAATGAAAAAGTTTATGCTGATGAATAAAAAAACTAAAAAAAAAGATTATAAAAATACTTCTATTGCATTTCTTTTTGCAAAAAAATATATCTATATTTACTATCCCATTATATGGATAGTTCTGTTATTATACGTGTTTACTAGATGAACAAAAAAATAATTCTAATTATAATCGTAGTATTAATAATAGAGATATCAGGACATGGAATACTTAGCTCTTTGTTTAGATTATTAGGTCAATAGTTTAATTTAAGGCTTAGGGGGATTGTTATTTTCATTCATTGCCTTGTAACCTTTTAATACATTCTTTCTTTGAGAAATATTATCATACCATCTTTTTAAATTTTGATAATGGTTTAAACCAATATCATGCCAGTTGTGTCTAGCAATCCATGGGAAAGTTGCAATATCAGCAATAGAATAATCTTTGCTAGCTAGATACTCTGAAACTGCTAGACGGTCATCTAATTGTTGATAAATTTTTTTAGCTATTTCAAAATATCTGTCTTCACCAAATTTACTTTTTCCAGGATTATAATAGTGAAATTGATGATGCTGTCCCAACATAGGTCCAACGTAACCCATTTGAGCCATTAACCATTGATTAATATTTAAACGATCTTTTTCATCATAAAATTTTCCATAAATTTCTGCTAAATAAATTAAAATTGCTCCAGACTCAAAAATACTTTTATTATATTTACGATCTATAATTACAGGAATTTTGCTAAAAGGACTTATTTTAATAAATTCGGATTTAAACTGTTCGTTTTTTTTTAAATTTATTAAAGTTATCTTATATTCAGCACTAATCTCCTCAAGCATGATAGTAATTTTTGTTCCATTAGGAGTTGGAGCAGAAAAAAGTTCTATCACTTTTTTATTCCAAGTCTTTCCTGAGCAGTTTTAGAAGTTGTTGTAAATTCAAACCTTAATTTTTCGTCTGGTTTTGCATATTTAAAACTTCCACGTGCAGCAAGCGCTCCCTCGTGAAAACCAGAAAGAATTAATTTTAATTTACCTGGATAAGAACAAATATCACCAATTGCAAAAATTCCATTTACATTTGTTTCAAAATTTTCTGTATTTACTTCAATTGTTTTTTTATCAATATTTAAACCCCAGTTTAATATTGGGCCAAGTTGCATAATTAAACCAAAAAAACCTAATACATAATCTGTTTTAAGTTGCTCTATTTTACCATCTTCATGCTTTATCTTGACTTCGTTGATTTTATTATCACCAATTAAGGATTCCATTTGATATTTTGTGTATAAGCTTAATTTTCCAGTTTTATTAAGTTCTTTTACTTTTTGAACACTAGACTCTGCACCACTAAAACCATCTCTTCTATGAATTAAATTTACTTTACAAGTATTTGATAGTTCTAAGGCCCAATCTAGCGCTGAGTCACCTCCACCAAATATTGAAATTGTTTTATCTTTAAAGATAGTTTTATCTTTTATTGAGTAATATAGACTGTCATTCTCAAATTTCTCACATTCTTTAAGGGAAAATTTCCTTGGCTCAAAAGAGCCTACACCCCCTGCAATGATAATTGCTGCTACATCAAAAGTTATTTTTCCACTTGTTTTAACATGCCATCTATTTTCATCTTTTTTAAGTTCCTCTACTCTTTCGTTTAAATGAAATTTAACTTTAAATGGTTCAATTTGTTTTAACAGATTATTAGTTAATTCCTCGCCTGTACATTCTGGTATTGCTGGAATGTCATAAATTGGTTTATCAGGATAAAGTTCAATGCATTGACCTCCTACCTTGTCAAGATTATCAACTATCTCACAACTTAGACCTATAATACCAAGTTGATGAGCACAGAATAAACCGGTAGGCCCTGCTCCAACTATTAATACATCTGTTTTAATCATTTAACATTGTTGTGATGGTATACTAACAACTAAACCATCTAATTCATCTGAAACAATTAACTGACAACTTAATCTACTATTTTTTTTTGGCTCAAAGGCCATATCCAACATATCCTCTTCACCATCTTCTTTATTTGGAAGTTTATCTAACCATTCCTCATTTACGTAAACATGACATGTAG
>NTJL01000014.1 GCA_002457485.1 Pelagibacterales bacterium MED-G42 | reverse complement strand
CTACATAAATTTGAGCACCTTTTTTTAAATATTGTTGAACAACATTTACTAGACCTTCATTAAATACAACTATACGGTGCCATTCAGTTTTTTCTTTTTTTTCACCTGTATTTTTATCTTTCCAAGATTGACTTGTAGCAAGGCTTAATCTTGCAACACTTTTTCCATTAACCATTTGTTTAATTTCAGGATCTGCGCCTAATCGACCAATTAAAAGTACTTTATTTAAACTTCCAGCCATAATATTTTAATATTTGTTAAATTAATTAATTTGAACTATATCACAATTTACTCTGAATATTAATTTTATTAAGTCAAAGCAACAAAAATTATGATTAAAAAGATAGTTATTAAGGGAGCTAAAGAACACAATTTGAAGAATATTTCTTTAGAAATACCTAAAGATAAATTTGTTGTTATTACTGGATTATCGGGGTCAGGAAAATCATCTTTAGCTTTTGATACAGTTTATGCTGAAGGACAGAGAAGATATGTTGAAAGCTTATCAGCTTATGCGAGACAATTTCTGGATAAAATGAAAAAACCTAAAGTTGATTTAATTGAAGGTCTGAGCCCAGCAATATCTATTGAACAAAAAAATACTTCAAAAAATCCTAGATCCACTGTTGCTACAGTAACTGAAATTTACGATTATATGAGAGTTTTATATGCAAGAGCAGGAACTCCTTACTCACCCTTTACAGGTAAACCAATTGAGTCACAAACTGTTTCACAAATAGTAGACAAAATAAAACAATTGCCAAAAAAAGCAACGATATATCTTTATGCTCCAATTGTTAGAGGTCGTAAAGGAGAATATAAAAAAGATATCCAAAGTTACAAAAAAAGAGGTTTTAGAAAAGTTAAAATTGATAATGTTTTATATGATATTGAAAAAGTTCCAGAATTAAACAAAAAAGTAAAACATGATATTTCTATTCTTGTTGATAGAATCGTTTTAAATTCATCTTTAGGAAATAGACTTGCAGAAGGCATAGAAACATCAATTAATATTGCAAATGGCTTATTATTCGTTGAATATGAGGATGAAACATTACCCAAAAAATTTAGAAAATTAGAAAAATTAATTTTTTCAACTAAATTCGCTTGCCCAGAAAGTGGTTTTACAATTGAAGAAATTGAACCAAGATTATTCTCTTTTAACAGTCCATTTGGAGCTTGTGAGGAATGTGAAGGTATTGGTATCAAGTTAAATGTTGATCCTAATTTAGTTATTCCTAATGAAAAAAAAAGTATTGCTCAAGGAGCAATTGAACCTTGGGCTAAAACCACTACTCTATACTATGCTCAAACTTTAGCCTCACTTGCGAAACATTATAACTTTTCTCTTGATGAAAAATGGTCAAAAATTCCAAAAAAAATAAAGGATGTAATTCTTTATGGTTCTGATGAGGAAGAAATAAAATTTACTTATGATGATGGATATGAAAAATATTCTCATAAGAAATCTTTTGAAGGTGTAATAAATAATCTAGAAAGGAGATACCTTGAGACAGATAGTGATTGGAAAAGAGAAGAAATTGCTCAATACCAATCTGATACAAAATGTGAAAGATGTAATGGTCATCGACTAAAAGATGAGGCCCTTTGTGTAAAAATTGATGATTTACATATAAGTCAGGTTACTGAAAAATCTATTTTAGACGCTTCTAAATGGTTTGAAAATCTTAAAAATAAGCTTGATGAACGTCAATTCAAAATAGCTGAACACATTCTTAAAGAAATAAATGAAAGATTAGATTTTTTATTGAACGTAGGTCTTGATTACTTAACTCTTTCTAGAGAGTCAGGAACTCTTTCAGGAGGTGAAGCTCAGAGAATAAGATTAGCTTCACAAATTGGTTCAGGGTTAACTGGTGTTCTATATGTGCTAGATGAACCATCTATAGGTCTTCATCAAAAAGATAATGTAAAACTTATAAACGCTTTAAAGAGATTAAGAGATTTAGGAAATACTGTAATTGTAGTTGAACACGATACTGAAACTATGGAAAATGCAGACCACATAATAGACCTTGGTCCAGAAGCTGGAAATAAAGGTGGTGAAATTGTTGCGCAAGGTTGTTTTAAGGAAATAAGTGAAAACAAAAATAGCATCACTGGAAAATATTTATCGAATAAATTAAAAATTGATATACCAAAAAAAAGAAGGTTGGCTAAGAACGGAAGATTTTTAGAAATTACTGGGGCAACAGGTAATAATTTAGATAATGTTAATCTTAAGATTCCATTAGGTAGTTTGACTTGTGTTACAGGTGTTTCTGGGAGTGGTAAATCAACTCTAGTTTTGCAAACTTTATATAATGCATTAAACTTAACTTTGAATAATAATAAATCTAGAAAAATTCCTAAACCTTTTAGAGGATTTAAAGGAACAGAATTAGTAGACAAGATAATTGATATTGATCAATCTCCGATCGGAAGAACCCCTAGATCTAATCCTGCTACTTACACAGGTGCATTTGGTCCAATTAGAGATTGGTTTACTGGTTTACCAGAATCAAAAACCAGAGGTTATAAACCAGGAAGATTTTCATTTAATGTTAAAGGTGGAAGATGTGAGGCCTGTGAAGGTGATGGTGTTATAACTTATGAAATGCATTTCTTACCAGATGTTTATATCCAATGTGATGAATGTAAAGGAACAAGATATAACCGAGAAACACTGGAAATTAAATTCAAAGACAAAAGTATAGCCGATGTTTTAAATATGACAGTCGATGAAGGATGTGAATATTTTGAAAATATATCAAATATAAAAACAAAATTATTAACTCTTAAAAAAGTTGGTTTAGGGTATATTAAAATTGGACAACAAGCGACAACCCTCTCAGGTGGAGAAGCCCAAAGAATTAAATTGGCTAAAGAATTATCAAAGAGATCCACTGGAAGAACCATGTATATATTAGATGAGCCAACAACAGGTTTACATCAACATGACATAAAAAAATTGCTTGAAATTCTTCATACTTTTGTGGCTTTGGGTAATACTGTCGTAGTGATAGAGCACAATTTAGATGTTATCAAAACAGCTGACTACATCGTAGATATGGGTCCTGAAGGAGGAGTTAAGGGGGGAAAAATTATCGCAGAGGGAAAACCAGAGGAAATTTGTAAAGTTAATGAAAGTTATACTGGTAAATTTTTAAAACCTCTTTTGAATTAAAGATTGTTATATACAGTCAAAATTAGTATAAAGTATTAATGACAAATTTGCTTTCCTCTTTATCTAAGACTATTCATGCTTCTCTAGCATTAGCAATTATCCTTTTTTTAGGATTATTTTATCAAAATGATGGGTTTAGTTTTGATGCACTCTTTTGGAGTTGGATTGCAAGATATACTCATGTTGTTGTAAGTATAATGTGGATTGGGTTACTTTGGTATTTTAATTTCGTTCAGATTCCAAACATGGCTAAAATTCCTGATGAGCAAAAACCAGCTATTGGTAAAGTAATAGCTCCAGCAGCTTTATTTTATTTCAGATGGGCCGCTGCTTTTACAGTTTTGTCTGGATTAATTCTTGCATGGTTAAATGGCTATCTTCATGATGCTATGACTTTAAGTATTGGCTCAGGTATACCAAAACATACTGCAATAGGATTAGGAATGTGGCTAGGTGTTATTATGGCATTTAATGTTTGGTTTGTAATTTGGCCTAATCAAAAAAGAGCTTTAGGCATGGTTGAATGTGATGCAGAATTAAAAATGAAATCAGCAAAAACAGCTATGTTATTTTCTAGAACAAATACACTACTTTCAATACCAATGTTGCTTACAATGGTGGCAGCACAAAATTTGTATTAGTTAGTCTTCTTCTTTTATAATAGTTTTTTGTGATACATTAAGTCTAACTAGAACTGTATTAGCTATATATATTGAAGAATAAGTTCCAAAAATTACTCCAAATATCATTGCTAAAGAAAAACCTTTTAAAATTTCACCTCCAAAAAAAAATATTGATAATAAAGCTAATAGTGTGGTTACAGATGTAATTAATGTTCTGGATAATGTTTCATTAATTGAAATATTTGTTAATTCAAAAATTTTTATATCAGAATATTTTCTTAAATTTTCTCTAACCCTATCAAATATAACCACTGTGTCATTCATGGAATAACCAACTATAGTTAGTACTGCTGCAATTATTGATAAGTTAATTTCTAGTCCGAGTAATGAAAACAAACCAAGTGTAACAGTTACATCGTGAAACAAAGCGGCTATTGCACCAAGACTAAACTGCCATTCAAATCTAATCCAAATATAAATTAGCATTAATAACAATGCTACAGAAATAGCTATTATTCCAGATTTTAATAATTCAGAACTTACCTTTGGACCTACGTTTTCAACTCTTCTAAAATTAAAATTATTTCCAAAAGAATTATCTAAACTTTTTTTAATTTCCTCAATAATATTTTTATTGTCACTGTTTTCAAATTTTATTAAGAAATCTTTTTGATTACCAAAATTTTTAACCGAAACGTCTCCCAAGTTCATTTGATTAAGATTCTCTCTTAAAGATGAAACATTAATTTTAGTATCTGATGACCTTAGTTCAATTAAAGTTCCTCCCTTAAAATCTATACCAAAATTTAAACCTTTAAAAATTAAAAATAATAAAGATACCACAACTAATGAGATGGAGAGAAAATTAAACTGATTGTAATATTTGTTAAAAGGTATCATTTAGATTAAACCTTTCTTTTCTTTATTTTTTAAAACATAGAGAACAGTCAATAATCTGGCTATAAAATAAACAGAAAAAAGTGTGGTAAAAATTCCAACCCCCAAAGTTAAAGAAAAGCCTTTAATAGGACCTGATCCCATAAAAAATAATATTATTGCTGCTAATAAAGTTGTTATATTTGCATCTAGAATAGCCGTTCTTGACTTAGTATAACCACCATCGAATGCAATTAGATTATTCTTTTCATTTTTAAGTTCCTCTTTAATTCTTTCAAATATCAAAACATTGGCATCAACGGCCATACCAACTGTTAGAATAATTCCTGCAATTCCTGGTAAGGTTAAAGTTGCTTCAAACATTGTGAGGATACCAACTAAAAGAAATAAGTTTATAATTAAAGTTACATTAGTAATTAATCCAAATATTTTATATTTTACAAAGATGAATAAAATAACAAGTATGAAGCCGATAACTAATGCAATTATTCCAGAGTTAATTGAGTCTTGTCCTAAATCTGGACCTACTGTTCTTTCTTCGATAATATTTAATGGTGCCGGTAAAGCTCCAGATCTTAATAACAAAGCCAGATCAGTGGCTGACTGAAAAGTAAAACCGCCACTTATTTGACCTGATCCACTAGCTATAGTATCCCTGATAACAGGTGCACTGATAATTTTTCCATCTAAAACTATTGCCAATTGTTTTCCAATACCAGTAGAGGTCGCCTTACCAAATCTTTTAGCTCCTACCCTATCAAGTGTGAAAGAGACAACAGTTTCGTTTGTTTCATTGTTCATTCTTGGTTGAGCATCTAAAAGATTTTCTCCACTTAAAATTATTCTCTTACTAACTACTGCTTCATCTGTACTATCTTCGTACTTAAGTTTTTCTGCACCAAAAGAGTCCTCAGTGTTATTTGTTACAAATCTAAAAGTTAAATTTGCTGTTTTTCCTAGTAGTGATTTAATTCTCATAGGGTCATCTAACCCTGGTAACTCTACTAAGATTCTATCATTACCTCTTTTTAAAATGTTTGGTTCATTTGTACCTATTTCATCAATTCTTCTTCTAACAATCTCTAAAGCTTGATCTTGGGATGATGTTTTGAGTTCAATGATTCCCTGTTTTGAATAATTAACTATAAACGAATTATTCTTCTCCAAAATATCTAGTTGGTGAGATTTGAATCTTGGGTAATAAGGATTAATATTACTCTCTTCATCAGTAAATTCATCAAGAACCGATTGTTTAAATTTTTCATCTACAGAAAATGAGATTTTTTGGTTTATAAGTTTTATATTGTTAATTCTGATATTTTTTTCTTTGAAATAGTTTTTAATAACAATTGTCAAATTTTGAATTTTTTGATCAATTACGGGTGTATTATCGATCTCTAATAAAAGATAAGATCCACCTTGTAAATCTAAACCAAGATTAATTTTCTTATTTAATAATTCATTACTAGTTTTAAAAAAATTAGATGAGGCGAATAAAATAAAAAATAAAGATATTAAAGAAACAATAATTATTCTTAATTTTGAAAAGTATAACACTTTAATAAAAAAAAATTTATTTCTTTACTTCTTGAGAATTCATTAAGCTTTGAATACCAGTTCCTCTAACTACTTCGACAGTAACATTATCAGCAATTTCTACTTCTACTTTATCGTTATCTATAACTCGGCTTATAGTTCCTGTGATACCACCAGACGTTACAATTTTATCACCTTTTTTTAAATTTTCGACCATTGCCTTGTGTTCTTTAACTTTTCTTTGTTGAGGTCTTATTAAGAAAAAATAAAAGATAACAAAAATTAATATTAATGGTATAAATTGGCCTATTCCTGAACTTTCCATAAAACTCCTTAATTAAAAATGAATATTTATACTATCTATCAAGTGAAAACAACTTTAATTGAGTGAAATTTTTTCTAAATTGTTCATATAAGGTTTAAGGACTTTTGGAATAGTTATTGAGCCGTCTTTTTGTTGATAATTTTCTAAAATAGCAATAAGAGTTCGACCCACAGCTAAACCACTCCCATTTAAAGTACCTGGATAAAGAATTTCTTTTTTTTGGTTCTTGTATCTAGCTTTCATTCTGACAGATTGAAAAGTTGAGCATGACGAACATGAGGAGATTTCCCTATATTTATTTTCTGAAGGCAACCAAACTTCAATATCATAAGTTTTTTCAGCACTAAAACCCATATCACCACTACACAAAATCATTTTTCGATAAGGCAGTTCTAAAAGGTCCAGAATACCAGTCGCACAATCTGTCATTCTTTCTAGTTCCTCAAAACATTTTTCTTGTTCAACAATACTTACCATTTCAACTTTATAAAATTGATGTTGTCTAATCATTCCTTTTGTATCTTTTCCATAACTACCAGCTTCTTTTCTAAAACAAGGAGTGGAAGCAACAAATCTCATAGGCAAAGATTTTAGATCAAAAATTTTATCTTTGACTATATTAGTTAAAATTACTTCTGCAGTTGGTATCAGAAATTTTCTGTCTGTACCCTCTTCAAGTTTAATCTCAAATTGGTCGTTTTCAAATTTTGGAAGTTGACCTGTTCCAAACATTGAATTTTCTGAAGCTAATAATGGTGGTGAGATTTCTTCATAACCATTTTTTAAGACATGGGTATCAAGCATAAAATTAGAAATAGCTCTTTCTAATAAAGCCAATTTATTTTTAACAAAAACAAATCTTGAACCAGTAGTTTTAGTTGCCAAGTCAAAATCTAGCATACCTAAATTTTCGCCTAATTCATAATGAGACTTAGGAGAAAAATCAAACTTAGGTATCTTTCCAGATTTATTAATTTCTACGTTATCTTTTTCATCATTTCCATTTGGAACATCTTTATGAGGAATATTTGGAATATTTGATAAAATCTTTTCTAAGTCTTGTTTAACTACTTTTTGTTCTTCAGAAATTTTTTCTATAGCAGATGAAATTTCCTTTGATTTTGTAAACAAACTTTTATCTTTTGATTTTGAAATATCTTTTTTTTCTTTTTCTAATAACTCTTTTTTTTGAATTAAATCTCTATTTTTCTTATCTAAATCTATAAGTTTGGTAAAATCAACATCAACTAATCTTTTTTCAAGACTTTGCTTAAAAGTATTAAAATCTTTTCTAATTTCTTTTAAATTATGCATCTGTATCTTTTAAATTTTTATTTTCTATAAATTTTACTGAAAATATAGATAATTCATATAAAATTAATAAAGGTATAGCTAAACCGATTTGAGTAATAGGGTCAGGTGGGGTTAACAACGCTGCAGCAGCAAATATAATGACAACAACATACTTTCTTCTTTTTTTTAAAAATTCAGAATCAACAAATCCAACTCTTGCTAACAAACTAAGAACGACCGGTAGTTGAAAGCTTATTCCAAATGCAAAGATAAGTTTCATAACTAATGACAAATACTCATTTACTTTAGCCTCTAATTGGATTGGTAGATTTGTTGACAAACCTGTACTTTCAAATGATAAAAAAAATTTTATCGCTAAAGGCATTATTAAATAATAAACTAGCATTCCACCCAAAAAAAATAATACTGGCGTTAAAATTAAATAAGGTAAAATTGCAATTTTTTCATGTTTATAAAGACCCGGTGCAATAAATTTCCATATTTGCATTAAAATAAATGGACAAGTAATAAAAAAAGCAGTGAAAAATGACACTTTTAAATATGTTAAAAAAGTTTCTTGAAGAGCCGTAAAGATCAATCTTCTATCTAATCCATCATCTCTTACAGCTTTTGCATAAGGTTCTACTAAAAAACCATACAGTTGTTCAGCAAAAAAATAACAAGCTGCAAAAAAAATTACTAGGAAGATAAAACTATGTATTAATCTTTTCCTTAGTTCTGCTAGATGACTTATAAAGCCGCCTTCTTTTTCTTCAAGATTCATCTTTTTTTTCTTCTTTTTTTTCTACTTGATTTTCTTCAATATCAATATTTGAAACTTCATTTTGTATATTGTTTACATATTTTTTTGCAGATCCAATCCATGACCCAACTTTTTTTAACATTATAGGAAAGTCCTTTGGCCCAAGCACAATTATAGCTATTGCAACTATAATTAAAATCTCAAACCAACCAATAGTAGGCATGTGATTTACTCTTTATTATTAGTATCTTGATTGTTTGAATCTTGATTTTCCTCAGAAATATTTTTAGTTTCGGTATTGTCGGTTACATCTGATGCCATACCCTTTTTGAAACTTTTTATTCCTTTAGCAACATCTCCCATAAGGCTTGATATCTTGCCTCTACCGAATAATAACACTACAAGTATTACAACAATTGCTATTTGCCAAATTCCAATGCTCATAGAAAACTTATAACCTTTTTATCAAAGTTTTAAAAGTATCTTTTTTAAATATCCTAACTCTTCATCTATTTGTCATTTTCTGAATCAAGAGTACTATTCAACATTTCATCAATATTTGAATAAATGTCCTCTTTTTTATCATCCTGTTTTTCTTTATAGAACTTTCCTGTACCAAAAATTGCATTATCAATATTTGAACTATCAATTAATCCTGCAGCACCTAACTCGTCTACGGTTGGAAGATCAGATAACTTTTGAAGATTAAAATGACTTAAAAAATCATCTGTTGTTACATATTGAATAGGTTTACCTGGAACATTTTTTCTACCACCAGGCTTGACCCAGTTTAACTCCATCAAAATTTCTAATGTATTTGTTCCAAAAGCAACACCTCTTATTTCCTCTATTTCAGCTCTCGTTACTGGTTGGTGATAAACAATAATCGACAAAGTTTCAATTGCGGCCCTGGATAATTTTTTTTCAACGGTTTTTTCTTGGATCATTAGACTAGATAAATTTGGTGAAGTTCTAAAAGACCACTTATGAGAAATACAAACTAAGTTTATTCCGCGTCCAGAATACTCGGCTTGTAATTTTAATAATGTCTTTTCTACATCAATTTTTTTTGAGACTTTGCTTTCAATTGTTTTTATATCTAAAGGTTCGGCTGCTGCAAAAACTATTGCTTCAACTTCTTTTTCTAAAGAAGATAACTTAGTTGGGAAATTAATTACGTTATCCTTTTTTTTTATCTTTTTTTTTATCATTTATTTTCTTTTATATAAACATCATCAAAAAGTTTTTCTTGTTTAATTTTTAAATTTCCTTCTTTTACTAATTCTAAAGAACCAGCAAATATTCCAGCCCTACCTGTCCTTTTATAATTTGTACCTTTTTTAAAATTTTTTGGTATTAAATCATCTAGTTTTTTCCAATCTATTAGTTTTCCAAAGAAATCTTTTATTGTTTTAATTCCTTCCTCTGTTGTAAAAACAGGTAATTTAGGAATACTCATTGTCTGAAAGTCCTTAGTCATAATTATAGTTGAATAGGTTTTTAATAGTTCAAATAAATTAATTTTAATCTCACTATTATAAATTGGTCTTATTCCAGATTTACTCCCTCTTGTTCTAATCTCTTTACCTAATCTTTTTCTTTTGAGCATTTGATCAGATAATAATCTGATAAGTTCCAATTTCTTTAATTGTAATTTTAATTTTTCTGCAACTTCTTGAACCCTAAATTCTTCCTCTGGTGTACCTGGTAACAATAATTTAGATTTTAAATAAGCTAACCAAGTAGCCATCAATAAATATTCAGATGCAATTTCTAAATTCAAATTTTTTTCTTTTGTAATATAATCATGAAACTGGTCAGCTAATTTCGTAATTGATATGTCTTCTAAATTAACTTTTTGCGTTTTAGCTAAATCAAGCAAAACATCCAATGGACCATTATAATTTTCAATATCTACATTAAATAATACAGAATCTTTACCTATCATTTTGTAATACTAGCTCAAAATTTTATAAAATTGTGATGTTTTTTTTGTTATAAATTTACTAACAAAAGGAGAGTATTTACCAACTATTTCCATTTCATTAATGTTACCATTGCAATGTAAAGCTATATTGCAACCTGCATTAAACGTTTTGATTGTATTTTCTTTAAGAGTTCCTTTTAAACTTTTCATGGATAAATCATCTGAAATTAAGATATTTTTAAAACCTATTTTATTTCTTATTAATTTAATCAATTTTCTTGAATGTGTAACTGTATTTTCTTTATCAATTTTATTAAAAATAATATGAGCAGTCATTGCAAAAAAAGTTTTTTTTTGCTTAAAGGCTAAAAAATCTTTTTTAATTAAAAAACTTTGGTTTTTGCTTATAACAGGAGTTAAAAAATGACTATCTACTTTTGATAAACCATGCCCCGGGATATGTTTAATAACGGTTCCAATTCTGTTTTCACGAAATAATTGGATACAATAATCACCTATTTTAGAAACTATTTTTGGATCATTGGAAAATGATCTATCTCCAATCACATTTGATGCACCTTTAATTCTCAGATCCAGAACTGGAGATGTATTAATGTTTACTCCTATTAATCTTAGAAAGTAGGACGTTTTATCAATAAATAATTTATACAAAAATCTAAATTCTTTATATTTTTTAGTATATTTTTTTCCAAAAAATTCGGAGGTAAAATTATCAAATGAGATGATATTATTTAATCTATTTATTCTCCCTCCTTCTTGGTCAATCAGTATTGGATAATTTTTATCGTTAAAAATTTTTCTTATTGATGAGGTTAGTTTAAAGGCTTGGCTAATATTTCTAATATTTCTTGTAAATAAAATTACACCCCAAGGCTTATATTTTTTTAAAAAAAATTTCTCTTTCTTAGTCAGTTTCTCTGATTTAATTCCAGTTATGAATGATCTACGGTTATTCATCTTTTTCCAGTAAATTCCAAAAATTAAACTTTTTCTTTTTTTTCTTTGATTGATCAACGTATTCTATAATATTTTGAGTATCATCGTCTAGAATTGGTAATTTTTCAGCGTAAATAGAATTCCTACTATCAATATTATTTAATTGTCTGTAAGATTTTTTGATATTTTTATCTGAAAAATAATATTTACTTACAAAAAATAAAAATAAAAAAATTATCAATAAAAATACTAAATACTTGATCTCTTTGTACATCACATCTTCTCAGGAACAGAAACGCCAACTATTTTCATTCCTGAATTAATTACATTTGAAATAGCTTTTAAGAAAATTAATTTATCATCAGCAACTTTGTTTTGATCATTTATAAATCTTTTTTGAGGATTCTCTTTTCCTAAACTCCAATATGAATGAAATAAAGAAGATAGTTCATAAAGATAAGTTGGTATTCTATGAGGTTCTAGTTTATGGCTTGCAGCCTCTATACATCTTGGCCATTCAGATAATTTTTTAAGTATATTAATTTCATCATTTGAATATTCAAAATTAAATTTTTTTATCTTAATATCAGTTTTTAAATCCTTTTTTATATGTCTAAAAACTGAAGCAATTCTAGCATAACTGTATTGAACATAATAAAGAGGATTGTCTTTTGATTTTTCAATTACATTATCAAAATCAAAATCAAGTTCTACATCGCTACTTCTATTTAACATAATAAATCTAGTAGCATCTTTTCCTACTTCGTTAATCAGATCATCCACTGTTATATAATCTCCTTTTCTTTTTGACATTTTGAAAGGTTTCTTGTCTTTAATAAGTTTAACTAATTGACTAACTTTACAAATTAATTTTCCTTTTGAGTTTGACAAGGCTTCAACAGAAGAAGAAATTCTTTTTATGTAACCTGCATGATCTGCACCTAATATATTTATTAAATGATCAAATTTTCTATCTAATTTATTTTTGTGATAAGCAACATCACTTGCAAAATAAGTCCAGCTACCATCAGATTTTTGTAAAGCTCTATCTTTATCATCACCAAAATCAGTAGATCTAAATAATAATTGTTCTCTTTCTACCCACTCATCCTCTTTTTCACTGACTGGTGCTTTAATTTTTCCTTTATAAACTAAATTATTTTTTTGAAGAAAATCAATAACGTTTTTGACTTCATGATTTAAAACTATTTCTTTTTCACTAACAAAACTATCATGGTTTATGCCAAGGCTATTAAGATTTTTTTTTATCAATTTAAGAGACTCTTCTATCGATAAAGACATTAAATCATCGGAGATTTTATCAAAATCTTTAAAGTCTTTTATCTTTTTCTTATGAATAATATTTTTAGCAAAATCTATTAGATAAATACCAGGGTATAAATCCTCGTTATCCGTTGGAAATGGTTCACTATAAATAATTTCTCTTACTCTTAAATAGACAGATTTTGTAAAATTTAAAATTTGATTACCATAATCATTTACATAATATTCTTTTATAACGTTGTGTTTATTGAATGATAAAATATTAGCTATTACGTCACCTAATATTGCTCCTCTACAATGACCTACATGTAAAGGGCCAGTAGGATTAGCTGAAACAAATTCTACTAGATAATTTTTCTTTTTTTCTTTTATGTTTCTTCCAAAATCTTTGGCGTTACTAGTAATTTTTTCAACAAAATTTGTCCAAAAAATTGGTTTAAAAGTAATATTGATAAAACCAGGTTTAACTATTGAAATATCGTCTATTAAGTCATCTTTTTTTTTAATAGCATCAGTTAAAATTTGAGCTAAATCAGTTGGAGATTTTTTATTAATTTTTGATAATACCATTGCAACATTTGTTGAGATATCACTATTAAAATTTGCAGGAGGTATCTCAGTGGTGATTCCATTCAAACTATCTGGTAAAATTATTTTATCTTTTTTCGATAGATCAACTAAAATTTTTTTTATCTTATCTAGGTACAAATCAAAGATATTCATTATATACTTTTATTAAGGTTGATTGCGTATCTATCAGTCATGCCTGATATAAAATCTGAAATAACTCTATACTTATTTTTATTAAGTTCCTTATCTGAAATATATTTTTTTGGATTTTGTTCTATCTTATTAAATAATCTTTTAATAATCAATTTACCCTCATTATTTTTTGCTAATACATCTTTATTATTATACATTTTTAATTTTAGAAAATACCTTATTTCATTTTCAGAATTTTTTATCTTATCTGAAAAGTCAACCATTAAGGAACTTGTTTTGTTGATATCTTTCAACGTTTTAATGTTATTTGAGATTAGATTTTTTTTTGTATTATTAATTAAATCTTTAATCATTAAATCAATTGAGTCTCTTATGATTTGATATGTAGCTATTTTATAATTTTGTTTATTAATCTTATTCCTGTACTTTTTGTAAATGTCCTTGAAAAAACTTATTTCAACTAACTCTTCTAATTTAAATAAATTTGCATTTATTCCGTCTTGAATATCATGATTGTTGTAAGCTATATCATCAGATATTGCAGAGATTTGTGCCTCTATAAATGGAAATGTATTAAAATTAATCATATTTTTAAATTTTCTAATATCTATCAAATTATCAACTAAATCTAAATCATCCACTGGCCCGTTATGTTTTAATAATCCTTCTAATGTTTCTATTGAAAGGTTCAAACCAGTAAATTTTAAATATTTATTTTCTAAAAACATAATAATTCTTAAGGTTTGTAAATTATGATCGAATCCACCATAATTTGCCATACACTCATTCAAAGAATCTTCACCTGCATGTCCGAATGGAGTATGACCCAAATCATGTGCCAGACTTAAACTTTCAGCTAAATCTTCATTAAGATTTAAATACCTAGCAATAGATCTTGCTATTTGTGAGACTTCCATTGAATGAGTTAATCGAGTTCGATAATGATCACCTTCGGTATTAACAAATACTTGGGTTTTATGTTTTAATCTTCTGAAAGAAGCACTGTGAATAATACGATCCCTATCCCTTTGAAAAGGAGATCTATATTTTGATAAAGATTCTTTGTAAATTCTCCCCTTACTTTTAAATAAACCAATCTTTGAGTATTTTTTCATGCTTTAAAATAAAATATTAAGTATTATATTAGTAATAACAGTGATCAATAATGATAAAAGAAATTAAATTTACTGATAAAGCGCTAAAACAGATCAATACTCTGTTATCAAAAAAAGATAAGGGGTCTTTTTTTAGAATCGCCATCAAGGGTGGTGGTTGCTCTGGTTTTCAATACGAGTTTACTTTTGACCAAACAAAAGCTGAGGATGACTTAAATTTTAATAATATTTTAATTGATAAAACATCTGCAGATCTTCTTAAAGGATCAGAAATTGACTATGTGTCAGAACTAATTGGTGAACAATTCAAGATAACTAACCCACAAACCAAATCGTCTTGTGGTTGTGGTGTTTCTTTTTCTCTTTAATGCTTATTTCATCTTGGAATGTAAATTCCGTACGTGCACGTATTGAAAATATCAAAAGTTATTTATTAAAATATAAACCTGACGTTTTAATGATGCAGGAAATTAAGACAGAGGATGTAAATTTTCCATATGACGATTTTTCTTCAATGGATTATGAAAGCTATGTATTTGGACAAAAAAGTTACAATGGGGTAGCCATTATTTCAAAAAAAAAACTGAAAAATGTCAGAACTGACTTGATTAAAGATAAATTAAAACAATCTAGAATAATTTCAGCTGATATTGAATATAAGAAAAAAGTTGTTCAATTAATAAATATCTATACCCCAAATGGAAATCCAGTTGATACTGAAAAGTATGATTATAAAAAAAATTGGATGGATCAATTGATTAAGCAATTAAAAACTTTATCTAAGAAAAATTCTAATATTATTTTAGCAGGTGATTTTAATGTAATACCAGCAGCTGAAGATGTTTATAATGTTAAGAGTTTTGAGGATGACGCTTTATATAGGCTTGAGATAAGAAAAAAATTTAGAGAGATGTTGAATTTAGGATTTAGTGATGTTTATCGACATTTTAATGAAACTAAAGAAGGCTATACATTCTGGGATTATATGAGAGGAGCTTGGCAAAAAAATAATGGAATGAGAATAGATCACTTTTTAGTTTCTAATTCTTTAATTGATCAAATTAAAGGAATAAATATTAACAAGGATCCTAGAGGTCGAGAAAAACCATCAGACCATACTCCAATTGAAATAACTTTAGTTTAAAGGCTCTATTTTATTCACTAGTTCATCAATAAAATAATTTAGATAGCCTCATATCCAAATTCTAAACAAGCATCTGTTATAGAATAATGTAAAGATTCACCATAACTTCTTAGACCTGATATTCTTACTTTGTTTGGGTTATCTGAAATGAAATCAATTGTAATATTTATTTCATTGTAAATCGAATTTGCACAATCACCATCTTTTAGAGAATTAATATCTAATGGACATCCTTTTTTAAGAACTTCATTAACTAAACTTCCCTCTAATTCAATTATTGTTCTAGAATGTGAAATATCAGTAATTGCAAAATTTGTCTCGTTAAACTTATTTTTTTCTTTTTTAATTAAATTTAGAACGGATGAAAAGACTAGCCAATTATTAGGACCAAGCCATAATATTCTTGTATTTGAGTTTGAAGTTGATTTTAAAGGTGATGGAAAGTTTAAACCATCCAATTTGATTATTGACATATCAATATTAGAATTTTTATATTGTGTGATTTGATGTATCAGCAATCCATTTACCTCTGAAATTTTTAATAAGTTATTTTCACTTTTTTTATTATAGTCACCAAATTTTCCAACTTTATGAACAAAATTTAATGGTGAAATATTTTTCATGATCTCACTCTCTTTCCTTCGTGATCAACATAATGAGATGATATTACCTCTACTTCTATGGCGGAGTCTCTTAAAGGTGATACGGCAAATAATTTTTTTCCAATCATATTTTTTCCATTTTTAACTATTGCTAAAGAGAATGGATTATTATTTTCAAAACTCCAGCAGGATGAAGATACATGCCCTAGTTTTGGATTTGGTAATTTAGCATTTTTATCTAGGACTAGATGAGATCCTTCTGGAATGTTGGTTTTTCTATCTATAGGGACTAAACCAACAATTTTTTGTCTATCAGAATTATTAAATGCCTCTTTTTGTAAAGATCTTTTACCAATAAAATCTTTTTTCTTAGACACTAAACCTTCTAAAGAAACGTCATAAGGAATAGTTCTTCCATCTAATTCAGGACCAGCGACATGGCCCATTTCAATTCTTAAAGTTGATAATGCCTCGGTTCCATAAGGATTAATATTAAATTCCTTTCCAATCTCTATCATTTTTTTCCACATGAAAAGACCATAGTCTGACTCGACATTTATTTCATAAGCCAATTCACCAGAAAATGAAATTCTAAATATTCTAGCTTTTACTCCAAATAGATTTCCTTCAGTGTAACCCATGAAGGGAAGAGCTTCATTACTAACATCTAAATCAGGAAATAATTTTGCTAATACATCTCTAGACTTTGGGCCAGCAAGTGCTGCTCCTGCCCACTGCTCTGTTGTTGATAAAACATTAACTTTTAGTTCTGGCCAAACAACTTGAAGATAATATTCAAGATGAGACAAGACATTTGCTGCTTGTGCTGTTGTAGTAGTCATATGATAATGATTTTCTGAAATTCTAGTAGTTGTCCCATCATCCATTACTATTCCATCTTCTCTTAGCATTACTCCGTACTTAGCTTTACCAATAGGAAGTTTTGACCATGAATTTGTATAAACTCTATTTAAAAACTCTGCTACGTCTGGTCCTTTAATATCAATTTTTCCAAGGGACGTTACATCACAAATGCCGACATGCTCTCTAACATTTTTGGCTTCTCTTTTTGATGCTTCAAACAAATTTTCATTTCCTTGTTTATAATATCTTGGTCTTTTCCAAGCCCCAGCATCAACAAAAACAGCATTATTTTTTTTATGCCATGAATGCATTGGGGTTTTTCTTGTTGGCATGTATTCCATATCAACTTCTCTTCCAACAATTGTACCTATTGTAATTGGCGTAAATGGTGGCCTGAAAGTTGTATGACCAACTTGAGGGACAATTTTTTTTTCAACATTTGCAACTAATTGAAGTCCATTGAGGTTACTAGTACGACCTTGGTCAGTTGCCATACCTAATGTTGTATATCTTTTAACATGTTCTATTGATCTGTAACCCTCACGTAAAGCAATTTCAATATCTGATACAGCTACATCATTTTGAAAATCTACAAAACGCTTAAAATTTTTATCTTTTGGTAAAGGTGAACACCAAAATTTATCATGAGGATTCTTTTTAATTTCATTTACATTTGGTGGTGAAGTTGAATTGTTATTATTTGTAATTTTTTTAGAAAGATCAAATCCTGTTTTAAATCCATCATCTAAAGTATCCTTTAATGTAAAAGTTCCTTTAGAGGCTCCAACAGAAGTCTCATTTTGTTTAGATTTATCAGGAACAAAAGCGTCTATTTGATCATCAAACTTAAGTTTATTTCCAGACTGTGATGCTAAATGAACGGTTGGTGTCCAAAAACCAGAGACACATATACAATCACATTGAATGGTTTCAGAATTTTCAAATGCTGTTTTATCTTTATTTAATTTTCCAATTAGTGCTGATTGAACTTTCTTATACCCATTCGCTGCGATTATAGCATAAGAAAATCTTATTTTTATATTTTGATTTTTAACAGAGTCTATTAGTTCAGATGAATGTTCTTCTCTAGTATCTAAAATTATTGGATCTATTCCTTGTTTCTTAAATTCTAAAGCTGTTTCATATGCACTATCGTTATTTGTAAATATTAAAGGCTTTTTACCGACTAATACTCCATAAACTTTGATATATTCTTTAGCAGCAGCAGACAATAGTATTCCAGGTGTATCATTGTTTCCAAAAATTATTGGTCTTTCTATTGAACCTGTAGATAACAATACTTCTTTAGCTCTAATATACCACAATCTCTGTCTTGGAGTATATTTGGGTTTATCTTTTAAATGATCACCAGTTCTCTCAAACATGACTGTCATGTTATGATCATAATAACCAAATACTTGTGATCTATTTTTAACTATAACATTTGGCATTTCTTTTAATTCAGTGATGATTTTATCTGTCCAAGCTTTACCTGATAAATTATCTATGGTTACCTCATCTGTTAATAGTGAGCCTCCAAATCTTGGTTTATCTTCTGCAAGAATAACTTTTGCACCATTTTTTGCTGCTGCATATGCGCTAGATAAACCAGCAGGTCCAGATCCAGCAACTAATAAATCACAATATTCATATTTGTGTTCATATCTTTCTCTGTCTTTCTCTATTGAAGCAACACCAAAACCTGCTGTTTTTCTTATAAATGGCTCATAGATTTTGTACCAAAAACTTTTTGGCCACATAAAAGTTTTGTAATAAAAACCAGCTGGAAAAAATTTATTTAAAAAGTTGTTTATAGCTCCAACATCAAATTTTACAGACGGCCAACAATTCTGGCTTGTAGCCTCAATACCCTCAACTAATTCAAATTCTGTTGCATTTACATTAGGTTCAGAATGGCCATTTAATAGAATTTGTAATTTTGCGTTAGGCTCATCAACCCCAGCACCAAAAAAACCTCTCGGTCTATGATATTTAAAACTTCTACCAACTAAATGAACACCATTTGCAAGCAAAGCAGAGGCTAATGTGTCACCTTCATATCCAG
>NTJL01000013.1 GCA_002457485.1 Pelagibacterales bacterium MED-G42 | reverse complement strand
GCAACTGATGAAATGATTAAAGAAATGATTGATGTAGTTGGGCTTGCAAATCAAAATAATAAATTTGTTGCAGGATATCAAGTCGAGATAGATAAAATTTATAAATAGAATTTTTAATTAAAGGTCGAAATTATTTTTGGGATATAATTTTTAAAATTAAAAAATCCTTTGTTACAATATTTCCAAGAAAATTGATCAAGTTTTCTATAAAGATATTTAATATTATCTAATCTATTTGAATTTATAAAATCTGAATTTTCTCCCACATTAGGATAAAGTGCATAAATATTTTCATTTATATTCTTTATCTCATTTAACTCGATAATTTCACAATTATGTGATTTTTCTTCCAATCTTTTTTTTTGATCTTCAATTAATAGAGATTTAAATTTTAATACTTTTTTACTTAGTTTAATTGATCTATTTTCATTTTTATTTACTATTAAAAAAATTTTCTTAAATTTTTGATTATTAAAATCATTAAGTTCAAAAGACAAATTATTTTCAAAAATTAGTAAATTTTTATCTTCAAGATTTTGAGGATTATTAAAGTCATTTTTTATAATTGAATAAGTTTTTTCTGATGTCCTTGGTGGAGCATTTTCATTCAATTTTATATTGTTAAATCTATTATTTGTAAATTTTTTAATATTCCATTCACTTGCAAGATAGTGTTTGCCTTTAGTTTGAACTCCCGCTACCCATCTCCAACCAAGCGTGTTCGAAGCTGTATCTCCATCATAAAGATGTTTCATAAAAAACTCAGCACCCAATTGCCATGGTAGCTCCAAAGTAAATATCCAGATACTTGCGAACCACATTCTAGCGTGATTATGAAGATAATTATTCCTTTTTAGTTCATTCACCCATTCATTAAAACATTCTATACTCGTTTTTCCTTCAACGGCATTTTGATAGTTTTGGCTATCTTTAAATTTTTCTCTAAGTTTTTTTAATTCTATTAAGTAATCAGACCAAACATTTGGTCTTAACTCCAACCAACCTTTCCAATATACACGCCACAAAATTTCTTGAATAAACTTTTCATTTTTTGTAAATGAAAATTTTTTTAATGACTTATCAATCACCTCAAGTTCATTGATTATTCCATGCGTGATGTAAGGAGATAAACAAGAAATATTAGATTTATTATCAGGGCCAAAATCAAAATTTCTTAATTTTGCATATCCAAAAAGATTATTTTCGATAAAATGATTTAATTTTTCAACGGCCTCTGCCCTTGAAGCTTGAAATATCATAATGCTTTATTTTGATTTTTTCTTCTTTAACCCTAACTTATCACTATGTCTCAGTCTTAAAATGACTATTGCAGCTGCGATAAGAACTATTGCTACAGCTTCGTATACCAAAGCTGATGGATCCATTTCTTTTCCTTGCAATATTATAAATCGAGCAAGTGCTGTTATTGCAATTAAAAGAGGGAGAGTTATACTAATAGATTGTTGATCCCAAAACACTCTTACCATCGCCAATACCTCAAGATAAAGAAACATTAGTAGCAAATCAGCTAAAGTAACAGATTGATTTAAAATCATATTCTTAATCTCTATCCCAACAGCAATTACTGTGCTTATTAAAATTATACACATTAAAATAAGTTGTAAATTTTTTGCTATTTTTTCCATTACTTATCTTTACTAAATGGTAACCATTTTTCAAACACTGATTTAGATGGTCCATCATAGGGTATTGAGTAGGAACTTGGGTTAGGACTGGTCAAAACCTCTATACCCTTTGAGAATACAAAAATAAACACAACTACGAAAACAATTACCATTATTTTAAATGGATCAAAATTTTTAGTTTTAAAGACACTCGTGGATTGCTCTTCTGCTTTATGAAAATGTTTGAAGGTCATATATACAGCAAATATTAAACCTATGTGGGCAACATATAATCCAGCCCATCCAAACGCAAAAGTTGTATAGGAAAAAACATATAAGCTAAAAACTGTAGTCCAAATAAAACTTAAAACTAATAGAATTTGTAATCTTACAGTTTTTGGTAAGGATCTTAGATCATTTTTACTGTCATCAAATAAAATATTTGCAGCGTCTACCATCCAATTTTTAAGTGACTCCATAATAATAAATTACAATTTTTAAATACTATCACAAATGTCAAATTGTCCTAAACTTTATTACATATTATAAACGTAGTTTTGTCTTATGAAAGTTAATAAATCTTTCGACATTTGTCTTATTAAAAGTTTTATTTTCTTCGAAAGAAACTTTTTTCATAGAGTATGCTAAGCTTTTTGTTTGTCTGGACTCAATAATTACATTTCCTTTATAAAGTTTAAGTTTTACTGATCCATTTACTTTATTTTTTTTAAGATCAATGATTTTTTGAAGTTTTAATCTTTCTTTAGAATACCAATATCCATTATAAATAAGTTCTGCATATCTTGACATTATTTGATCTTTTTTATGCATTGTATCTTTATCTAATGTGACAGACTCAATTGCTCTATGAGCGTTTATTAATAAAGTTCCTCCAGGAGTTTCGTATACTCCTCTTGATTTTATTCCAATAAATCTATTTTCAACTAAATCAACTCTTCCTATTCCATTTTTACCAGCAATTTTATTAAGTTTTTCTAATAACTTTGATGGAGACAATTTTATTCCATTGACTGCTATAGGGTCTCCATTTTTAAAATTGATTGTAACGAAACTAGGTTTGTTAGGTGATTTTTCCGGAGAAACAGTTCTTTGGAATATAAATTCAGGTGCAGAATTTTTTGGATTTTCTAAAACTTTTCCCTCTGTGGAAGTATGAAATAAATTATCATCGATAGAAAATGGAGGAGCTCCTTTTTTATCTTTAGGTATTGGAATTCCGTATTTTTTTGCATAATTGATCAGATCGGTTCTTGATTTTAATTTCCAAATTCTCCAAGGAGCAATTATTTTTATCTTTGGTCCAAAATAATAATATCCCAGTTCAAATCTAACTTGATCATTACCTTTACCTGTGGAGCCATGAGAAACTGCATAGGCTTTAAATTTTTTAGCAACTCTAATTTGGTCTTTTGCAATTAATGGTCTAGCAATTGATGTACCTAATAAATATACACCTTCATAGATGGCATGACCCCTTATCATCGGATAGACATATTCTTTAACAAATACGTCTTTTAAATCATTAATAATTATTTTTTTTACTCCAAATTTTTTAGCATTTTTGATTATTTGTTTTCTGTCTATCTCTTGGCCAATATCAGCCGTATAACAAATAACTTCAGCATTATAGTTTTCTTGTAACCACTTTAAAATTATTGATGTATCAAGCCCACCTGAGTAAGCAAGTACAATTTTTTTTTTATCTATCATTAAATTAATTGCAAGAGGTCTTCGCAGAGTTATATGCTTTTGTAAATCCTAGTAGAGAATAGTGATCTATGGTTTGAGATCCCTCTTCATTATAACCTGTGATCATAATTCTAGATCCTCTTTTCATTTGTCTAACCATTTTAATTTCTATTTTGTTATCTGTTATCCAAGCAAAACCAGATTGTTTGATATCAAATTTAAATTTATACTTTCCAGACACTGCTGTAACAGAGTTGCTTTTATTAAATTCATAGCCAGGTGTTATACTAATCTCATCAGAAATTTTATCGTTTGGTCTAAAAGTAACAAATAATTTGGATTCTCTTTTATTGGATTTTGGAGCTTGTAAAATCGGTTTAGTTTGAGCAAAACACACTTTACCATCCACTTCGTCCAAAATCATTGTTTCCCAGTCCTGAAATTTTCCAACCTTTTTTAATTCGTTTGACAAGGACATTTTTGAAAAACTTAATGAAAAAATAAATGTAATAAGAATTATATTTTTAATTATGGACATGGGTTTGGATAAATCTTTTGAACTTCATTAATATCATTTATAACATCTTCTTCAAGATTAACATTTACACTTTCTATATTTATTTTCAACTGATCCATTGTAGTAGCACCAATTATTACGCTTGTAACAAAGGGTTGAACTTCACAGAATTTTAAACTCATTTGAGCAAAATTTATTTGATATTTTTTTGCTATTTCGTAATACTTTTCAATTGCAAGCTGCCCATTCTTAGTTTTGTATCTAAAAAATTTTTCTCCAAATAATTTCATTCTTGAATTTTCTGGTAATTCATTGTTCCTATATTTTCCTGTTAAAAAACCAAATGCTAGAGGAGAATATGCTAACAAACCACTTTTCTCCCTAATAGAAATTTCTGCTAATCCAACTTCGTAAGTTCTGTTTAAAAGACTATATGGATTTTGGACTGATAGCATTCTCGGAAGATTTTTTATTTCTGATAGCTCTAAAAATTTTGATAAACCCCATGAGGTCTCGTTTGAAATTCCAATATATCTAATTTTTCCAGACTTAATAATTTTATCTAAGGAATAAAGAATATCTTCAAATTTATTCCATTCATTTTTATCTTCATGCTCATATCCAAGTTTTCCAAAAAAATTACTATTTCTTTCTGGCCAATGCAGTTGGTACAAATCAATATAATCTGTTTTTAATCTTTTTAGACTTTCATTTACAGCTTGATTTAAATTCTTATAATCGTATTGATTTCCCCCACCTCTAATCCAACTCAAACCAGGACCAGCAACTTTACTTGCAAGGATTACTTTGTCTCTTTTTTTTGTTTCCTTAAACCAATTTCCAATTACTTCCTCAGTTTTTCCATAAGTATTTTTCTTTGGAGGTATTGCATACAGTTCGGCTGTATCCCAAAAATTAACACCTTTATCTAAAGCATAATTCATTTGTTCGAACCCTTCTTCTTGAGTATTTTGTTCGCCCCAAGTCATGGTTCCGAGACAAATTGCACTAACATCAACGTCTGTATTTCCCAATTTTTTGTAATTCATCAAGGTTTATGCAGTAAAATTTATTTAATTATCTTTTAAGGTATCTTGAATAATTAGTAAAAGAATATTATATAATTTATTTATGGAATTTAATAAAAAAGGCATTCTAAGCAGAGCTAGAGAAGCACAAAAATCAACTGCTGTAATGGATGAAGGTTTAAGAGCCTACATGCTTAAGGTTTATAATTTTATGGCCTCAGGAATTTTACTTACAGGGCTTGTATCACTAATATTTTTTAAATTATCAGTAGTAACAGACGCTAATGGATCAATAGTTGCCTTAACAAATATTGGAAATACAATATTTTTATCAGGCTTTAAATGGGTTGTGATGCTGGCTCCTTTAGCTGTAGTGTTTTATATGAGTGCAAGAATGGGTAAGATGAGCGTTGCATCAGCTCAAACAACGTTTTGGATTTTTGCATCATTAATGGGTTTGTCACTCTCTTCAATATTTTTAGTTTACACGGGCGCAAGTATAACAAGAGTTTTTTTTATCACTTCAATTACTTTTGGATCAATGAGTTTATATGGCTATACTACAAAAAGAGACTTAACAAAACTAGGATCTTTTTTAATGATGGGTTTAATAGGAATCATTATAGCATCATTAGTTAATTTATTTTTAAAATCATCTATGATGGATTTTGTAATATCGATTTTGGGGGTTCTGATTTTTGTTGGTTTGACTGCCTATGATACTCAAAAGATTAAAAACATGTATGCAGTTAGTGATAGTGGTGAAATGATGGGTAAAAAAGCTGTAATGGGTGCTCTTACTCTTTATTTAGATTTCATAAACCTATTTATCATGTTGCTTAGATTATTCGGTCAACGAAGATAATTTTATTTCTGAAGTTTTTTCCAATTATTGTTTGTTAAAAGCGACTTTAGAGCAAAAGAATTTTTAAGTATTTTTCCGTTTGTATCTGTAATTAAGTATCTAAGATTTTTATTTTTTGGTTTGAAATTTTTGCATATCTTATATAAAGCGTTTTCTGTAGTATTCCTAAAAACACTAAAACTAACTTGCTTACTTGAAATATTCAATCCATAGTCTTTCCATGATCCTTCAGACACCATTTTTGCGTATAGATCCAAAATAATTTTAAGTTCATCTTTTTCGAAAAATTGTTTTTCTTCTTTTTTATTATATTGGTTATTAATTATTAGTTTTAAATTACTACGCATCAATTTTATATTTAGTAATTAATGGGATCTGAAAACCTGTAAAAATGATAGAAATTGGCAGCATCCCCCATACTTTAAAATTAACCCAAAATTCTTCTGTTTGTGTTCTCCAAACACATTCATTTAATATTGCTAGCCCAAAGAAAAAAAACATCCATCGTTTATTTAATATATTCCATCCAATATCATTTAATGGAATTGATTTACCTAAAATTTTTTTCAGAACCGGTTCTTTAGTAAAAAATTTTCCAAATAATAAAATTAGAGCAAATAAAATATTAATAATAGTTGGTTTTAAGTAAATGAAAATTGGATTATTAAAATAAATAGTTAGTCCTCCAAATAAAGTTATAAGAATACCACTGACCAAAGGCATAGTTGGTATTTTTTTTTCAAAAAACCATACAATTGTTAATGCAACTAAAGTTGCAACTATAAGTGGAGGTATTGCAATTTCTAAATTTTTATCATTTTTGTAATAAAAGAAAAAAAATATTGCTAATGGACCAAAATCTGTAACAAATTTTAGAAAAGATTTATTCACATAAAGATATTAACATATTTGCCACATCACAAAACATTAATATTTTAACCATTGATTTTTAAGTTTAAATACCCATACTTATCAAAATGCCAATTCAAAAAGCAAAATTTTCAATCGGGGATATTGTTAAACATAAACATTTTGAATTCAGAGGAGTAATTTACGATGTTGATTTTGAATTTAATAATTCTGAAGAATGGTACCAATCTATCCCAAAAAATGTCAGACCTAGAAAAGATCAACCTTTTTACCATTTATTGGCTGAAAATGATGAAATAACCTATGAGGCTTATGTTTCTCAACAAAACCTTCTAATAGATGTCTCTGGCGAACCTATTAAACACCCGTTAATTGAGGAGATTTTTTCAGGTAAAAAAGGTTCTAGCTATTTTAAACCGTCAAATTAATCAACAACATTTAAACACAATTACTTCAAACATTAGACATACTACTTTTTTAATAATTATATGATAATTCCTGATCAAGAGTGCTAAAAACGTTCTCATGCTAATTAATATCTCCCTCTGCATTCTTGATCAGAAAAATTTTTCCTATAAAGAATAATAAAGATTTAAATTAATTAGTATTATGTTTAAAATATTTGAACCTAACAAAATTTTTAAAATTACCTCTAAAGCCCCTAAGTATGTTATTTTCTTATTTGTAGTAATCTTAACGGTTGGTTTGAGTGAAGCATTAATTTTTTCCCCAGAAGATTATAAACAAAGTCATGCAGTAAGGATAATGTACGTACATGTACCAGCTGCATGGATATCTTTAAGTATTTTTTCTTTAATAACAGTATTGTCAATTATTGGTTACATTTTTAAGCATCAAAATTTTTTTTTAATTTCTAAAAGTTTGGCACCATCTGGATTTGTTTTTAATATTATAGCATTAGTTACAGGAGCCATTTGGGGAAAACCGACCTGGGGAACTTGGTGGGCATGGGATGCAAGAATTACTTCAATGTTAATTTTGGCTTTATTTTATGCCTTATATCTAATTACTTGGAGATTATATGAGGATAAAGAAAAGGTTATGAAAATTACAACTTTTATAACTATTTTAGGAATTATAAATGTTCCTATTATAAAATTCTCAGTTGATTGGTGGAATACTCTTCATCAACCAGCTTCAATCAATATTCTTTCAAAAAATGTAATTCATTCTTCAATGCTTATGCCATTAATTATAATGACTGCGGCATTTGCCCTATTTTCATTGCTAATATTTTTAATGAAATATAATACAGAACTGATAAAAATTAAAAACAAAGGTTTAGATAGATTATGATTAACGAATTTTTTTTAATGAATGGATATGGAATATATGTGTTCTCTGCCTTTGCTTTTACTTTATTAAATTTTACAATTTTATATTTGATAATAAGGAGTCAATTTGAGAGAGAAAAAGAAAAATTTATTAACAAATTTGGATCGCTTGATCACCAGAAAGCAAAAACTGCAAAATTACAAAAAATTAATAAAGAGATCTTATCTAATAGTACAATTAACTAACTTTTAAGCCATGTATGGTCGTAAGGTTAAATTAAGATTTTTATTTATATTTATTATTTTAACGACTCTAATTTTAACAGTTTTTTTAATATTAAAATCTCTTGAAGAAAATGTGATTTATTTTCAATCACCCACTGATATAAAAAAACTATCAGACATTTATAAAAAAAAAATTAGAGTAGGAGGAATGGTCAAAAAAAACTCTGTTTCTATATCTGCCAATGAACTTAAATTTATAATTTCTGATTTTAAAAATGAGATCATAGTTACCTACTCTGGTGCTGTACCAAATCTTTTTGAGGAAGAAAAAGGAGTTGTTGCAGAAGGTTATTTAAAAGATAAAAATTTTTTTTTAGCAACTAAAATTCTAGCTAAACACGATGAAAATTATATGCCACCAGAGGTAAAAGAGGCATTGGAGGAAAAATAATTTGTTATCCAGTTCAATTGGTTATTATGCATTGATTTTAGGACTTATTAGTTCTTTGTTTCTTATATATTTTTGTATACTGAATTTTAGAGATCATAAATATTTAAATACAAAAATTTTATCATTTACATTTTTTCAATTTCTGTTTGTGATCACAAGTTTTATTAGTTTAATTGTTTCATTTGCATTATCTGATTTTAGTAATGAAACAGTTTTTAATAACTCTCACACAACAAAACCTATTTTCTATAAAATAGCAGGAGTTTGGGGCAATCACGAAGGTAGCTTATTGTTGTGGTTACTTGTTTTAACATTATTCACACTGATTTTTTTGTTAAAAACAAAAGAACAACCATTAAAATATAGAATTTTAACAATTTTATTTCAACAAATAATAATAATTGGTTTTTTTATTTTTATAATTAAAACTTCAAGTCCATTTAATTATATTTTTCCTACACCAAAAGAAGGTTTAGGCCTTAATCCAATATTACAAGATCCAATATTAGCAATACATCCACCAATTTTATATTTAGGATATGTTGGTTCTTCAATTATTTTTTCATCTGCTTTGGCTGCAACAGTGCTTAGCTTTATAAACAATAATTGGGCCTTCCATATTAAAAAATGGGTTTTAGCTTCATGGATTTTTTTAACTCTTGGAATTTTATTGGGATCAGTATGGGCTTATTATGAATTAGGCTGGGGAGGTTTTTGGTTTTGGGATCCTGTTGAAAATGTTTCTCTCATGCCCTGGTTAGCTTTAACAACTCTTTTACATTGTATTCTGGTTTTACAAAAAAGATCAATTTTAACTTCATGGGTTATAATATTGTCAATATCTACTTTTACACTTAGTATGTGTGGAACTTTCTTAGTAAGATCAGGAATATTAAACTCTGTTCATACTTTTGCGAATGATCCTGAAAGAGGGATTTTTATTTTGATTTTCTTATTTTCACTAATCATTTTATCAATAATTATTTTTTTCTTTTTTCATAAAAGAAATGAAAGTGAAAATGAAAGTTTTTTTTGGTTGAGTAAAGAAACTGCAATTTTGATGAATAATTGGTTTATGATGTATTTTTTATCTGTTGTGCTTATTGGGACAGTTTATCCAATATTTCTAGATGTTATTACTTCTGAAAAGATATCGGTTGGCCCACCATTTTATCATAAACTTATTATTCCTTTTTTAGTTCCATTTTTAATATTTATGGCAATTGGGCCTAAACTAAGATGGATTAAATCAAATTTTGATAATAAATTAAATTTAATTTTTGTATTGTTTTTTTCAATTTTAATATCATTCTTAATAGTAAAAAATTTTGATGTAAATTTTCTAATTAATTTAACTATAATCTCAGGAGCTCTATATTTATTTTTTATTACAATTAGAGATTTTTTTATTAAGAAAAATAAAAACAACTCTCAAAAAATAGCACATTTTGGATTTAGTTTATTAATCTTAAGCATTATGTTTAATAATATTTTTTCAAGTGAAATCATTACTAATTTAAAAGTCGGTGAAATATTGGAAACCTCAAACACAAAAATAACTTTTAATGAAGTTAACCAAAAAAATGAAAAAAATTATAAATCTATAATTGGAAGTTTTACTATTGAAACGAAAAACGAAAAAACAGAAAAGTTTAAACCAGAGCTGAGGATTTATAATCAACCAATTACAATTACTAGTGAGGCAGACATTAAAACAACATTGGTATCAGATAAATTTATGACAATAAATGTTGTACAAAATCAAGATTATTTTAATGTTAGATATCAGGTAAAACCATTTATGATTTGGATATGGTTGTCAGTAATATTGATTAGTGTTGGTGGATTAGTAAGTTTTTTTAAAAAAGAATATGAAAAATAAATTTTTTTTATTTAGTTCAATTTTTATTTTTGTAATTATTTTTAGTATTTTTTATAAAAGTCTGCATAAAACAAATATTTATACCCCGAGTGTTAAACTTGATAAAAAAATACCGGAATATTCTACAGAAGTATTAAATACAGATAAAATAATTAGCTATTCAGAGATTTTTGACACAGAAAATTTTTATTTTTTGAACATCTGGTCTTCTTGGTGTGTTCCTTGTAGAGACGAACATTATTTATTAATGGAGTTGCACAAAGATAAAAATATAAAATTAGTCGGATTGAACTATAAAGACAACATAGACAATGCTCAAAAGTTTTTAAAGGAGTTAGGAAATCCTTTTAATATAATAATAGTTGATATTGATGGAGTCCAAGCAATTGAATGGGGAGCTGTAGGTGTTCCAGAATCTTTTTTGATTCATAAAAAAAAAGTTATAAAGAAATATATTGGCCCATTAGATAAAAATTTATTAATTCAAATTAAATCATTAATAAAATGAAATTTTTTAAATTGCTAATTAGTTTTGTTTTAATCTTTAATTTGAACAACACTTATGCAAATGATAATGATTTAAATCACAAAATTATAAAAAATTTACGATGTCTAGTTTGTCAGGGTCAATCTGTTTATGACTCAGATTCTGATTTTGCAATTAGTTTAAAAATCGTAGTAGCTAATAAGATAAATGAAGGACTTACTGAAAAACAAATTTACTCTTATTTAAAAAAAAAATATGGTGAATGGATTTTGTATGACCCAGAATTGAACAAAAACACTTATTTACTTTGGTTATTGCCTGTATTGTTATTTCTAATTGGAGGTGTAATAATATTCAAGAGATTTAAAATAAAAAATAAATAAGTATATTTCTTACATGAACCTAAAATATTATAATTTATTTACTGTAATTTTTTTACTATGTTTTTCAGCAAATGCTGAAGAAAATAAATCAAAATTTAATGATAACATTAATACTGAATTTAATGTTTATTCTGGAATGTTTGATTTTAGTGATGATGGAAAAAGGTCAGCCTTAATAGGTCTTCAACACCAAAATGAAAATCTTCATAGAAACACTTTTTTTGGAAATCTATCACCAGTTACTGGAGCCTTAATTACAGAAGATACAGCCGCATATATTTATACTGGTGTTCAAGCACAATATAAAATTGGAGCGTTAAATCTTACTCCAAGTTTTACTCCAGGCCTATATCACGAAGGAGATGGTAAGGACCTCGGACATTTGATTGAATTTAAAAGTGAAGTTCAATTATCCTTGGACTTATCTAAAACATCTGAATTTGGTTTTTCTTACAATCATTTATCAAATGCCAGTATTGGGGATAAAAATCCTGGGGCAAATAGTTATATGTTTAATTTCCTCAAAAGCTTTTAGTAAGACATATGAATTTAAAAAACTGTCACAATTTTAGTGACTTTAGAAAGTTAGCTGAAAAAAAACTACCATCGCCTATTTTCCACTATATTGATGGTGCTGCAGATGATGAAGTTACGTATGATAGAAATACAAGCGCCTTTGATGATGTTGACTTAGTTCCAAATGTTTTAAGAGGTGTTGAGAATGTTGATTTGTCTACAACTATTTTTGGAAAAAAATTAGATCTCCCTTTTTATCTTGCACCTACTGCTTTACAAAGACTGTTTCACTATGATGGAGAAAGAGCTGTAGGAAAAGCCGCAAAAAAATTTAACACTATGTTTGGAGTATCAGCTCTTGCGACAGTGAGTGTAGAAGAAATATCGTCTTTAATTGATACTCCAAAAATGTTTCAATTTTATTTCCATAAAGATAGAGGATTGAATGACTCTTGTTTAGAGCGAGCTAAAGCAGCGAAATTTGATGTAATGGCCTTAACAGTAGATACTATTACTGGCGGAAACCGTGAAAGAGATTTAAGAACTGGTTTTACATCTCCACCAAAATTAACTTTATCAAGTTTATTTAGTTTTGCTACCAAGCCCATGTGGGGAATAAATTATTTAACAAAAGGTAAGTTTGAGTTACCTCATCTTCAAGACTATGTGAAAGAAGGTACAAGCACCAACTCTTCAATTGGAAATTATTTTTCTACAATGTTGGATCAATCTATGAACTGGAAAGATGCTGAAAAACTTTGTTCCCAATGGGGAGGTCATTTTGCACTAAAAGGCGTAATGAGTGTTGAAGATGCAAAGAGAGCAGTTGATATCGGATGCACTGGAATAATGGTTTCTAATCATGGAGGAAGACAACTCGACGGATCCAGATCTCCTTTTGATCAATTAGCTGAAATCGTGGATGCTGTGGGTGATAAACTTGATGTCATATGTGAGGGAGGCATTCATAGAGGAACTCATATGTTAAAAGCATTATCATTAGGTGCCAAAGCATGCTCTGGAGGTAGATTGTATCTTTATGCTTTAGCTGCAGGAGGGCAAGCTGGAGTAGAGAGAGCTATAAACCAGTATAAAATGGAACTTGAACGAGGAATGAAATTAATGGGATGTACTAAGATTAGTGAATTAAATAGAAATAATCTTAGATACAGACGAGCTTAATTATTTTTGTTCACTTTAGTCGCACTTAGTAAATTACTTGAACATTTTAATTAAAAATTGCATGATGCAAAAAATTCAAAAATAGAAAGGCCTTACTTCAATGAAATTAGCAAAAAATTTACAAAACCTAGGTACTGAGTCAGCTTTTAGCGTTTTAGCAGAAGCTAAGGCATTAGAGGCCAAAGGAAACCCAATGATACATTTGGGATTAGGACAACCAGATTTTAAAACACCAAAACATGTTGTTGAAGCAGCTAAAAAAGCCTTGGATGATGGTCATCATGGATACGTAATGTCAAATGGAATTCCAGAATGCAGACAAGCAGTTACGAGATGGATAAAAAGAAGATATGAAGTAGATGTTGACTTTGAAAGAATTTTAATCATGCCAGGCGGAAAGCCTACAATGAGTTATGCTATTCAGTGTTTTGGAGAACCTGGTGCAGAAATAATCCATCCTACCCCAGCATTTCCAATTTATGAGTCAATGATAAATTATACTGGTTCAACACCAGTTCCATATGACTTAACTGAAGATAAAGATCTTAAATTTAATCCAGAAAAAATATTATCTCTTATTACTGATAAGACTAGATTGTTAATTTTAATAAATCCCAATAATCCCACAGGAAGTTTTGTGGAAAAAGCTGACATTGACGTATTAGCAGAAGGGTTAAAAAAACATCCACATGTTACAATTTTAAGTGATGAGATTTATAGTAGACAAATTTTTGATAATAAAGAAATGCCATCATTTTTTAATTATCCTGAGCTTAGAGAAAGATTGATAGTTTTAGAAGGTTGGAGCAAAGCATATTCGATGACTGGTTGGAGACTTGGTTGGAGTTTTTGGCCGAAAGAACTAGTTGAGCATGTAAATAAACTTTTGATAAATAGCGTTTCATGTGTAAATGCTGCTGCTCAATTTGCCGGCATTGCTGCTTTGGATGGTCCTGATGATTCAATTGATGCAATGATGGTTAAATTTACACAAAGAAGAGATTTAATCCACAAGGGCTTAAATGAACTACCAGGAGTGGAGTGCAGTCTTCCTGGAGGTGCTTTTTATGCGTTTCCAAATGTAAAGGGTACTGGAATGACTGGAGCGGAATTTTGTAAAAAAGCTATGCATGAAGCTGGAGTAGCTATTGTTCCTGGAACAGCTTTTGGACAAACTTGTAATGATTTTGTAAGATTTAGTTTTGCAGCATCTCAAGATAACATTTCGCAAGCCTTAGAAAACGTGAAAAAAATGTTAGTTAAATAAGCTGTATTTTTCTTCATTTTTTTATTAGTATTGAAAATATGAATGAACAAGTTCAAACAGAACTAAAAAAAATTCTTAACGGAAGATTTTCTAATTCAGAGTCAACTAGAGCAAATTATGCTAGAGGTGAAGATACTTATGACCCAGTATTATCTAAAGCAGTGGTTTTTCCAGAGACTAATGAAGAAGTTTCAAAAATATTAAGTATATGTAATGAACATAAAATCCCAGTAGTTCCTTTTGGTACCGGCACATCTTTAGAAGGAAATGTTGTCGGAAATGATAAAGGAATAACGATTTCACTTGAAAAAATGAATAAAATTTTGAGTGTTAATGTGGAAGACTTTGATTGTAGAGTACAAGCTTGTGTGACTAGAGAACAACTAAATGACTATTTAAGAGAAGATGGTGTTTTTTTTCCAATTGATCCAGGTGCTAATGCAGCAATAGGTGGTATGGCTTCAACTTCAGCATCAGGAACCATGGCTGTTAAATATGGTACTATGAAAACAGTGATATCTGCTCTTACAGTTGTGTTGCCAAATGGTGATATTATAAAAACTGGAAGCAGAACTAAAAAAACTTCAGCAGGTTACAATTTAACAAATTTATTTATAGGATCTGAAGGTACTTTAGGAATAATCACAGAAGTTCAATTAAGACTATCGCCAATTCCTGAAAGTATTATGAGTGCAGTATGTCATTTTCCCTCTTTAGAGATGGCAGTTCAAACTGCACAGCAGATCATACAGTATGGTGTTCCCATAGCTAGAATTGAAATGCTTAACAAAGAACAAATGGAGATTAGTATAAATTATTCTAAGCTTAAAGATATTGAGGCAGTCCCAACACTATTTTTTGAATTTCACGGAACTGAAGCATCAAATCAAGAAAATATAAAAATTGTTGAAGAAATTTCAAAAGATAATAATGGAAGTTCATTTAAATGGGCAAAAGATCTAGAGGAGAGAAATAAACTTTGGCAGGCTAGATGGGATGTTTATTACTCGGTTAAGGCCTTAATTAATAATGGTAGAGTTTATTCAACTGACGTGTGCTTACCTATTTCAAGTATAACTGAATGTGTAAATTTTGCAGAGGAGCAGACAAAAAAACTTGGTCTTAGAGCTCCGATGGTTGGTCATTTAGGGGATGGAAATTTCCATGTTGTTTTACCTTATGACCCTAAGGAAGATGAAACTTATAACAGAATTAGGAAATTTAGTGATTTGCTTATTGATAAAACTTTAGAATTACATGGAACTATAACTGGAGAGCATGGGGTTGGACTTCATAAAAAAGCATATTTATTAAAAGAACATGGTGATAGTATCCCTTTAATGAAATCCATCAAAAGAACCATTGATCAAAATAATATAATGAATCCTGGAAAAATTTTTGATCTAAATTAATTTTTAAGAGTTTAATGAAAAAAATTTTAGTAACTAGAAAACTTTTAAGATCTTGTGAAGAAAAAGCCCAAGGAATATTTAAGGCAACTTTTAATTTGAACGATGAGCTTTATTCTCAAAAAAAATTAATTGAAATGAGTAAGGGCTGTGATGGCATCTTATCAGCTTTAACAGACAAGTTAGATGCTAATACAATTAATCAATTACCAGATTCTATAAAAATAATTTCTAATTTCGCAGTTGGATTTGGAAATATTGATTTAGAGGCAGCAAAAAAAAGAGGCATAACAGTTACAAATACCCCTGATGTTTTAACTGATGCTACAGCAGAGATAGGAGTGTTATTAATTCTAGGAGCTTGCAGACGTGCCTCAGAAGGCATTGAAAAAGCCAGAGAAGGCGGATGGGTTTGGTCAGCAGATTTATTAATTGGCAAACAATTAACTGGCACAAGATTAGGAATTTTAGGAATGGGAAGAATTGGACAAAAAATCGCTAAAGTTGCAAAATCACTTGGAATGATAATTCATTATCATAATAGATCAAAGCTTAGTGAAGAAAAAGAACAAGGTGCGGTTTATCATAAAACACTCAAAGATTTACTTTCTGTTTCAGATGTGTTGTCTATTTGTTGTCCAGCTTCAAAAGAAACAATTGATATGATCAATAAAGATACAATTGAATATTTGCCTAAGGGAGCAGTTGTAACAAATGTTGCTAGAGGAGATATCGTAGAAGATGAAGCAATGATTGATGCTCTTAATAGAAGAAAAGTTTATGCTGTAGGTTTGGATGTTTATAAAAATGAACCAAATTTGAATACAGGTTACTTAAAGCACCCAAGTGCATTTATCCTTCCTCATTTAGGAAGTGCTACCAAAGAAACAAGAACTGCAATGGCTAATCTGGCAGTTGACAATCTCGAGGAATTCTTCAACACCGGAAATTGTAAGAATAAAGTCAACTAATACCACCTAAGATTGTATTTTATTAAAGTATGAGTCGACTTTTGGGGTAGACTCTGATCGTTGGATATAATTAAATAATATTTATTGAGAAGGAGATATTAATGGAAAAAAATAAAAAAACTCAAAGAAGTTTAAAAACTTCTTCAAGAAGAAAGTTTATAACTAAAGCTGCTGTAGCAACAGGTGCAGTTGTTGCTGGAGGATTACTAGCTGGTTGTGAACCACAACAAAAAAAAGCTGCTGTTGCTAAACAAGAAACAGTAACATTAAAAATGCAAGCCGCATGGCCATCAGGTGCTAACATTTTCTTTGAAATGGCAGGTGATTATTGCAAGATGGTTGAGCAAATGTCAGGTGGTACTCTTAAAATTGATCTGCAACCGGTTGGAGCAATTGTAAAAACATCTGAAATTGGTGAAGCGGTAAGTTCAGGAGTAGTTGATATGGGGCACTGGGTAACTGCGTATTGGTATGGAAAAAATGCAGCAGCCTCACTTTTTGGAACTGGTCCTTCATACGGAATGTCATCTCAAGAAGTTATGGGATGGATGGAATATGGTGGAGGAAGAGCATTATATGAAGAAGCAGTTAAAAGCGTAGGTTACAACTACACAGGCTTCTTTGCTATGCCTATGCCAGCCCAACCTTTTGGTTGGTTTAAGAAAAATGTAACTCAAGTCTCAGACGTTAAGGGGATGAAATACAGAACAGTTGGATTGGCGACAAACGTTTTAACGGCAATGGGAATGGTAGTAAGACAATTGCCTGGTGGTGAGATACAACCAGCAATGAAGACTGGTCTGATTGATGCCGCAGAGTTCAACAACCCTACTTCTGATTCACAGTTTGGAATGCAAGATGTCTCTAAACATTATCACTTAGGAAGTTTCCACCAATCACAGGAAATGTTCGAAATTCCTATGAACACTAAGAGACTAAATAGCCTTTCACCTGCTCATCAAGCTATCTTGAAGAATGCTGCTTATGCTGCAAATTCAGATAACTACTTTAAAGCTTTAGTTAGATATTCAAAAGATCTGGTTAAACTTATGAATGAGCATAAGGTTAATGTTTACCAAACATCTGATGCTATTTTAGCTGAACAATTAAAAGGTTGGGATAAGATCGTTGGTGAGTTTTCAGCAAAAGATGCTTTCTTTAAGAAAGTAGTAGACTCACAAAAAGCATACGCTAAGAGAACAATGAAGTATTTGTTGATGAATCAACCGAACTACAAATTAGCTTATGAAAATGAGTTTGGTCCTATAGCAGACGTAAAAATCTAATTCAGATTTTTTATTTATTTAAAGGGGGTTTTAAACCCCCTTTTTTTTTGATTAATTTAATATAAAATAAATCATATCAATGGAAGCATTTATAAAATTTGCAGATACTCTTAGCACCTCTATGGGAAAAGCTTTTTCTTGGTGTATTGTAATTTTAATGGGAGGAACTTGTTATGAAGTTGTTATGGCATATGTTTTTAATTCTCCAACACTTTGGAATTTTGATTTTAGTATGCAAATGTATGGAGCTATTTTAATGATGTCAGGAGCTTATTGTTTAGCTACAGAAGCTCATGTAAGGGGTGATGTAATTTATAGATTATTTAGCCAAAAAACGCAGGCATGGATTGATTTAGTGCTTTATTTTATTTTCTTTTTTCCAGGAGTTGTAGCTTTAGCTTTTTATGGTTACGAATATGCTGCTCAAGCTTGGAAAATAAAAGAAACTAGCTGGAGTAGTCCTGCACAAATTCAAATTTATATGGTAAAATCAATGATACCAGCGGCAGGTATCTTGCTAATCATTCAAGGAATAAGTGAAGTTTTAAGATCAATACTTTGTATAAAATTTGGTAAATGGCCCTCAAGAATGGTTGTAGCTGAAGAAACCGAACAAATATTAATGAGAACTTCACAAGAGGATGATAAAAAAAATGTTATTTAGCCTCTCTAACCCTGAAGTAGCCATCTTAATGATGGGTATATTTTTATTTGCAGTATTATTAGGCTTTCCTATTGCTTTTACTTTAATGGCAATGGGAATAGGTTTTGGTTATTATGCTTATTTTGATCCAGTGCTAATGGATCATATTTTTGATAATCGAATATTTTCTTTATTTGTCCAAAATACCTATACTGTAATGGACAACAATGTGCTCACTGCGGTTCCACTTTTTTTATTTATGGGATATTTAGTAGAAAGAGCGGGAATTGTAGCAAAACTATTTTTTGCTATTAGATTAGCTGCGCATAGATTGCCAGCATCTATGGCAGTAGCTGCATTAATAACTTGCACTTTATTTTCTACAGCAACAGGAATTATTGGTGCTGTAGTAACATTAATGGGTTTACTTGCATGGCCCGCAATGGTTAAAGCTGGATACGATAAAAAATTTGCATCAGGAATCATTTGCGCAGGTGGTTGTTTAGGAATTTTAATACCACCAAGTATTATGTTGATTGTTTATTCTGTAATTGCTCAATTATCTCCATTAAGATTATTTGCAGCAGCAATCTTTCCTGGATTGATGCTTGCAGGATTATATATTGCGTATGCAGTTACTAGAGCGTGGCTGAACCCTTCTTTAGCTCCGAGACCTCCAGCAGAAGATATTCCACCAAGGACAGAAATTTTAAAAGAAGTTTTAGTATCTTTTGTGCCTTTGTTTGGTTTAATAATGCTTGTTCTTGGAACTATTTTAGCTGGAATAGCTACACCAGCAGAAGCTGCGGCAGCAGGAGCCTTTGGGGCAATACTTTTATCTTGGTTTTACAAGACTCTAAAATGGCAAAATTTTAAAGAGTCAGTTTTTCTTACAGCAAAAACAACAGCGATGATTATGTGGTTATTTATTGGATCTTGGACTTTTTCCTCTGTTTTTTCTTACTTAGGAGGTCACGAGGTATTTGAACATTTTTTTACATCAATAAATATAACTACATGGCAATTTTTGGTAATTACACAAATAATAATTTTTCTTTTAGGATGGCCTTTAGAATGGACTGAAATTCTAATTATATTTGTACCAATATTTTTACCATTACTAGAAGTTTTTAATGTTAACCCATATTTCTTTGCAATGTTAATAGCTTTAAATTTACAAACTTCTTTTTTGACACCGCCAATGGCAATGTCTGCTTATTATTTGAAAGGAGTCCAAAAAACAAATGTTGAGTTATTAGAAATATTTAAAGGTATCATGCCATTTTTGGGTATAGTTATTTTTGGAATGTTTTTAATGTATATGTTTCCAGGAATAGCTTTGTGGTTGCCGGAAGTATTATTTGCAGATTAAAGATGTCAGATTTACTTACATTAAATATAGAGGAGCTAGTTAACAAAATTAAAGATGCCCAAATCACTTCAGAAGAGATTTGTAAAAAGTATATTGAAAGAATTAATAAATTTGAAAAAGATGTAAAAGCTTGGGCTCATTTTGATGAAAAATTGTTGTTAGAAAAAGCAATTGAGTCAGATAATAACAGAAGATCTGGAAAGGTTACAGGACCGCTTCATGGAATACCAATTGCATTAAAAGACATTATTGGAACATTAGATATGCCCACGGAGTGTGGAACTGTAATTAGAAAAGGAAAATCATATTCTCAAAATGCAGAAATAATTGACTTACTTTTATCAGCTGGAGCGATAATTATGGGTAAAACAGCCACTTCTGAACTAGCTTATTTAGGTCCATCAGATACTACTAATCCACATGATTATGCTAGAACCCCTGGGGGATCTTCTAGTGGTTCTGCCGCAGCTGTAGCTTCATGCATGGCACCTTTATCAATTGGATCTCAAACTGGAGGATCAGTAATTAGACCTGCATCATATTGTGGTGTAGTGGGTTACAAACCATCTTATGGTCTAATTTCAAGAAATGGAGTTTTGAAAACATCTGAAAAACTTGATCATATTGGAGTGTTTGGAAAATCAGTAGAGGATGTTGCTTTGCTAGCAAAAGTTTTAATTAAAAAAGACAACTATGATTCTTCTACAGTTCATTATTCAACTGAAAATATGTTAACAGAAACAAAAAAGGGTCCTTTATTTGAACCAAAATTTATTTTTTACAAAACTGAGTCATGGAATTTAATTGAAAAAAAATCTAGAGAGGCGTTTGAGTATTTTATAAAATCTTTTAAAAAAAATATAGAAGTATTTGATACACCATCATACTTTAAAGATATTCATAAATATCATCAGATAATACACGAAACAGATTTAGCTAATAATTTTTCAACTTATTACAAAAAATATAAAAAAAAATTATCTAAATATATGCAAGATGCTATTTTAAGAGGAAATAAATATTCTGCTAAAGAATATGCAGAAGCTGTAGATTTTATGCAGAGAAGTTATAATTCATATAAAGAAGTTTTTGAAGATTATCACGGTGTTTTAACGCCCTCAAGTCCTGGTGTAGCTCCAAAGGGTTTGAAGAGCACTGGTACAGCCGAGTTCAATAGAGTTTGGTCATATCTAGGTACACCATGCATTTCACTCCCTTTGTTACAAGGTGAGAATAATTTACCACTAGGAATTCAATTAGTAGGTAATCGATATGATGATAATAGATTTTTAGGTGTTGCTAATTGGCTAGAAAAAGAATGTAATAATTAATGCAGAAATTTACAACAATACTGGGTTCTTTGCTTGCGATTCTATTTTTGACAGGATTGGCAACCACATTAACAAGGTCTCCAATGATTGGTTTTTTTGATGTATTGCCGGTTTATATTTTAATGGCTATCGCTATTTTTATGATGGTATACGAAGCCTTCTTCGATAAAAAATAGATTAAAATAAAATTGCCTCATCAAAAAAAAAAAATTTTAGCATTATCACTTTTATTTATTCAACCAATTTTTATGGCCTCTAATTTAGTAGTTGCTAGAGGAGGAGTTGAATTTGTTCCTCCAATTTCACTAGCGTTTTGGAGGTGGACAGCAGTATTTATAATTCTCTTACCATTTACATTCATGTCTTTAAAAAAAAATTATAGGATAATTATAAAAGAGTATAAAAAATTATTTTTTTTAGGTGCAATGGGTTGTGGTGTCTGTGGGGCCTTCCCTTTTCTAGCAGGTGAAACAACAACGATTACTAATATGGGAATTATTTATACTTCATCACCAATATTTATAATTTTAATTTCAAGTTTATTTTTTGGTGAAAAAATTGATATTTTTAAAATTATTGGTTTAATATGTTGTTTGACAGGAGTATTAGCAATTATTATCAAAGGCGATTTAAATTTATTAATTGATCTGAAATTTACAATTGGTGATTTGTGGATGTTAGCAGCTTCGATAGGTTGGGCTTTATATTCTATCTATTTATTTTACTGGAAAACTAAACTTCAAATATTTCAAAGATTTGTATTAGTTGCTTTCTTTGGTGCCGTCAGTTTATTTCCTTTTTATATTATTGAAGAATTTATGTTTCAAAAAACTGAATTCACATCAGAATTTTTTTCTTGGGTAATTTTTGCAGCAATATCTCCAGGTATTATAGCATTTATTCTATATGCCAAAGTTCAAGAGAAGTTAGGAGCATCTTTAACTGGTTTCACCCTATATATTTTCACAGTCTATGCAGCAATTTATGGTTTTTCGTTATTTAATGAAAAATTAGAATTTTATCATTACATAGGAACAACTTTAGTATTTTTTGGCGTATATTTAGCAAAAAAAAATGAAAATAAAACGTAGGAATTTTTTCTTGGAAACAGTCATTGGGATATTAGTTATTTATAGTTCAGTGTTAATCATACTGTATATATTTCAGAGAAGTTTAATGTACCATCCTGATGAAAATAATTATTTTGGAGATAAGTTAGAAGTTAAAATTGAAAAAGTAAAAATTACAACATCTGATAATATAGATTTATTAGGATGGTTTCATAAAAAAGATCTTAAGAATTTAAAAACAATAGTTTATTTTCATGGAAATGCTGGAAAACTTGAAAATAGAATTTACAAATTAAATTATTTTAAGGAGATGGATGTAAATTTTTTAATAATTGCCTGGAGGGGATTTAGTGGAAATAATGGCAAACCTTCAGAGAAAGGACTTTATGAAGATGGTAAAAGTGCAATTACATGGCTTAAAAATCTAGGTTTACTTGATGAAGATATTATAATTTACGGAGAGTCACTTGGAACAGGTATTGCAACTGAACTTGCACAAAATAATAATTATGCAGGATTGATATTAGAAACACCTTTTACATCAATGATAGAGGCAGCAAAAAATTTCTATCCATATATACCTGTAGGCCTCTTATTAAAAGACAAGTATAAAAATGATAAAAAAATTTTAGATATCAATATTCCCCTTTTAGTGATGCACGGAGAGGCTGATCAAATTGTTCCTTTTTGGATGGGTAAAAAGATTTATGAAATGGCTAATCAACCCAAATATTCTTATTTTACAAAATTTGATGATCATATGATGGAGTATGATGAAAAACTTGTGTTAGTACTTAAAAAATTCATTAAAAGTTTAAATTAAGCCACATTCTAAACAAATATAATACAAAATTTTTTGCGAACAATTAAAAGTGAAAAAAATACTTTTATTAATTATTATTTTATCTTCATTCAAAAATTTTGTATTTGCTCAAGATAATAGATCTATTATTGATGATTTATTTCATATTGATCAAATGAATTCACATAATCAAAATTTTGCTCTGTACTTTAAAACTAGAGAAAAAGCGATTTTAGCGAAAGGAGAAGAAAGTAATTATATAAATGATTTTCCTAAAGATCTTTATATGTATGACTATAAAACTGAAAGTTCTTATCCTTTGATTTCTTATGAATGGTTTCCAACTAGAGCAAAATATTTTCTTGAAGAGTATGATTTTCCAGTATTTCCTGACGACTTTGCTTATTACCTTTTAAAAGATAATAAAACGCTGATAATGATTAGTGCTGTTAAAAGTTTAAATGCTAATTTTAAATTTGATATAGATAAAAAAAAATTAGAACTTTATCCAAAAAACGGAAAATTTGATTTTATAATCTCATCTATTGCTAGAAATTGTGGGCATGATAATTTTAAAGAGAATTATAAATGTAGTTTTTATAAACCTTTAATATCAAGTACATTAATTAATTAATTTGAGTAAAAGCTTTAGCAAATTTTTCTGCTTCAAAAATTTGTAGATCATCTTCTTTTTCTCCTAAACCCAAGGCGATAATTGGAAGTTTATATTTTTTAGCAACAGCTAAAAGAATTCCTCCTTTAGCAGTACCATCTAATTTGGTCATTATAAGCCCTGTAATTGAAATAATCTTATTAAATTCTTCAACTTGATTAATTACGTTTTGACCTGATGTAGCATCTAAAACTAATATGACATCATGGGGTGCTTCAGGGTCTGCTTTTTTTGTTACATTTGCTATTTTTTTATACTCCTGCATTAAATTTTTTTTATTTTGCAACCTTCCTGCGGTATCAATTAAAACTTGATTAAAATCATTAGTCATTGCATCTTCAATAGCTTTATAAGCAACCGATGCAGGATCAACACCTTGTGAGGATTTTGTTATTTTAACATCAACCTTATTTGCCCAGCTTTCTAATTGTTCAATAGCTGCCGCCCTAAACGTATCTGATGCTGCAAGCATAACTCTATTACCATTCGATTTTAATATTTTACTAATTTTACCAATTGTAGTTGTCTTTCCAACTCCATTAACACCTGAAACTAAAGTTATGTTGATTTTTTCCTTTTTTCTAAAGAAATTATTGTTTTCAAGAGGCTTCATCAAAGAAATTATGTATCTCTGTAAAATAGTATTTATTTCTTCAGTCGTATCTTTTTTTGGATCAATTTTACTATCAGAAATTATTTTTTTAATTTCTGAAGCAGCAACAATACCAACATCAGAATGAATTAAATATTCTTCAATCTTATCTAAAGTTTTGTCATCAATCTCTTTTTTTACAACTATATCTCTTAAACCAGTTGTAAAAGCTGATGCACTCTTTTTAAAACCAGATTTAAATTTATCAAAAATTCCCATTAAATTTTAATCTCAATATTTTTAATATCTGAGACTGGCCCTCTCATGTGTACACTATTATTTTCATCAATTGTAATTGATAGCTTTCCTAATGAAAATTCGATATCTGTTTTTTTATCTGTTAATTTATTAATATTTCCAGCTATAGCAGTTGCACATGCTGCTGTCCCACAAGCTTTAGTTAGTCCTGCCCCTC
>NTJL01000012.1 GCA_002457485.1 Pelagibacterales bacterium MED-G42 | reverse complement strand
TAAAAAGAAAAAAGTAATGATGGTCAGTCTAGATATATATAGACCAGCCGCTCAAGAACAACTTAGATCTTTAGGTGAGCAAAATAATATTTTAACACTCCCAATAATTGAGGGTCAACAACCAACAGATATTTGTAGAAGAGCTATTAGTGCAGCAAATCTTAATGGAGCAGAAATTATTCTTTTTGATACAGCCGGCAGAACCCAAATTGATTTACAAATGATGAGCGAAATTAAGCAAATAGAAAGTGTAATAAATCCTACGGAAACTTTTTTGGTTGCAGACTCTTTAACAGGACAAGTAGCAGCATCAGTTGCAAAAGAATTTAAAAATACTGTAAATCTATCTGGTATAATTCTTACCAGAGCAGATGGTGACGCCAGAGGTGGTGCAGCTGTTAGTATGAAATATGTTTCAAATGTACCAATTAAATTTTTAGGTGTTGGTGAAAAGATTGATAATCTTGAAGTCTTTCATCCCGATAGAATTGCAAATAGAATTCTTGGAATGGGAGACATCGTATCTCTTGTAGAAAAAGCTGCTCAAGATTTAGGTGAAGAAAATATTAAAAAAGCAGAAGAAAATTTAAAAAAAGGTCAATTTTCAATGCAAGATTATTTAACCCAATTAAGACAAATGAAAAAAATGGGTGGAATTGAGGGAATAATGTCTTTTATGCCTGGAGTTTCAAAAATGAAATCTCAAATGGACTCAGCTGGAATTGATGAAAGCGTTATTACTAAAAATGAAGCAATCATTTTATCAATGACTAAAAAAGAAAGAGAGAACCCAAAAATTATTGATGGTTCTAGAAAAAAAAGAATTGCTAATGGCTCTGGCACAGATCCAGCCACTATCAATAAATTGCTTAAGCAATTTAAAATGATGTCTGAAATGATGAAAAAGATGTCAAAAGGAAATCTGAAAGGTATGTCTGATAAAGGAATACCGCCAGAGCTATTTAATCAATTAAAATAATTAAAGGAGAACAAATGTTAAAATTAAGATTATCAAGAGGTGGAACAAAAAAGCGTCCAGTATATAAAGTGGTAGTTGCAGATAGCCGTTTCGCAAGAGATGGAAGATTTATTGAAAAGGTTGGATTTTTTAATCCTCTTTTACCTAAGGACAAAAAAGAAAGAGTTGGTCTTGAAGCTGAAAGAATTAAATATTGGTTAGGTCAAGGTGCTCAACCAACTACTAGAGTTGCAAGAATTTTAGGAGAAAATGAATTAATGGAAATGCCTGCAAATGGAAATAATCCAAAAAAAGCAGTTCCAAAAAAAGATAGAAAAAAAGATGGTGATGAAGCTCCTAAAGCAGAGGCAGCACCAGCAGCAGAAGCTCCTAAAGAAGAAGCTCCTAAAGCAGAGGCAGCTCCAGCAGCAGAAGCTCCTAAAGCAGAGGAAAAAAAATAATTTAGATATAATTTATGTGGCAAGCCCAAGTTTTTACACTTTATCCAGAGTTTTACCCTGGGCCTTTATCCAAAGGCTTATATGGAAAAGCTTTAGCAAAAAATTTGTGGAATTTAAAAGTTATAAATATTCGAGATGCAGCAGAAGATAAACATAAAACAGTTGATGATACTCCCTATGGAGGTGGATCAGGTATGCTTATAAAAGCCGATGTTCTTGCAAAATCTTTGGATAAAAATAAAGTTAAAGGAGAAAAGATCATTTACTTATCACCTAAAGGTAAAAAATTTGACCAATATTATGCTCGAGAGCTTTCAAAGCAAAAATCAGTATCTTTAGTTTGTGGACATTTCGAAGGTGTTGATGAAAGAATTTTATCTACAAGAAATATCGAAGAAGTTAGTATTGGAGACTATGTTTTATCAGGAGGTGAAACAGCATCTTTTGTTATCATAGATAGTGTATTGAGACTTTTACCTGGAGTTTTAGGAAATGAATATTCAAAAAAGGAAGAAAGTTTTGAAAATGGCTTATTGGAGTATCCTCAATATACAAAACCTCAAATTTGGGAAGAAAAAGCAGTCCCAGAGGTGCTATTATCAGGAGATCACAATAAAATTAAACACTGGCGTTTATCTCAATCTGAGGCTATAACACGCGTCCGAAGACCAGATTTATGGCAAAAATATAAGAAAAATTAATTTGATAAACACAAACATGAAAACAATTGAAGAAATAAACCAACACAATGTAAAAAAAATACTTTCTGAAAAGAAATTACCAGAATTTTTCCCTGGGGACGTAGTTAAGGTTGGTGTTAGAATTACTGAAGGAAAAAAAGAGAGAATTCAATATTTTGAAGGTGTTTGCATTGCAAAAAAGAGTAGAGATTTAAATTCATCTTTTACAGTTAGAAAAATTTCTTTTGGAGAAGGAGTTGAAAGAACATTTCCTCTTTATGGAACATTAATCGACTCAATTAAGGTAATTAGATCAGGTAAAGTCAGAAGGGCAAAGTTATATTATCTTAGAGATAGAACTGGTAAATCAGCAAGAATTGCAGAGAAAATAAGAAAAAAAATTGGAATAGATGTTGATGTGAAGTCAGAAACAGTAAATGAAGAAAATGTAGCTCCATCGGTAGAAGTGTCGAAAGAAGAGACTACTCAAGCAGAGGCATCAACATCACCTGAAGCTATAAAAAAAGAAGCGGCACCTGTAGAAGAAACTGTTAGAGAAAAACAAAAACCAGAAAGCCCTTCAGAAAAAAAATAATTTTTTTGAATGCCTACTACTCTTTACGATAAAATCTGGGATGATCATTTAGTAGATCTACAAGAAGATGGAACAGCATTACTTTTTGTGGATAGACATCTAGTTCATGAAGTAACAAGTCCACAAGCATTTGAAGGATTAAGAAAATCTAATAGAAAAGTAAGACATCCAAAATTAACACTAGCTGTTGCTGATCATAATGTTCCTACTACTGATAGAACTAAAGGCATATCTGACCAAGAATCTAAAATCCAAGTAGATACCTTAGAATCTAATTGTAAAGAATTTGGAATTAAATTATTTGGTATGAATGATAAGAGACAGGGTATTGTTCATATAATTGGACCTGAGCAAGGATTTACTCAACCTGGAACTGTAATTGTTTGTGGAGACAGTCATACAGCAACTCATGGAGCATTTGGAGCTTTGGCGTTTGGCATAGGGACTTCAGAAGTTGAGCATGTTTTAGCAACGCAGACTTTAGTTCAAAAAAAAGCAAAAAATTTTAGAATAAATGTAAATGGCAGACTTCCTGTAGGAGTAACCTCTAAAGATGTAATTCTTCAAATAATAGGAAAGATAGGAACTGCTGGTGGAACGGGCTGTGTTATTGAGTACGCTGGAGACTTGATAGAGTCTTTGAGTGTAGAGCAAAGAATGACTATTTGTAACATGACAATTGAAGGTGGAGCTAGAGCGGGCTTAATTGCACCAGATAAAAAAATATTTGATTATTTAAAGGGTAAACCAATGTCTCCTAAGGGAGAGGACTGGGATAAGGCAGTTAATTATTGGAATACTTTGAAGACAGATACTGATGCAAGTTTTGATAAAGAAATTAATTTAAATGCTACCGATATTTTACCAATGATAACATGGGGGACCTCACCTCAGGATGTAATTACGATAAATGATAAAGTTCCAAATCCTCAGAGGGAAAAAGATGAAGATAGAAAAAATTCTATTGAAAGAGCACTAAAATATATGGGCTTAAAACCTGATATGTGTGCTACTGATATCAAAATAGATAAAGTATTTATTGGAAGTTGTACTAATGGAAGAATTGAGGATTTGAGAGAAGCTGCAAAAATTCTAAAAGATAAAAAGATATCATCCCATGTTAATGCAATGGTTGTGCCTGGATCTGGATTAGTAAAAGAGCAAGCAGAACAAGAGGGTTTAGATAAGATATTTATTAACTCAGGTTTTGAATGGCGAGAACCAGGTTGTTCAATGTGTCTTGCAATGAATGCAGATAAATTAAAGCCAGAGGAAAGATGTGCATCTACATCGAATAGAAATTTTGAAGGAAGACAAGGTAGAGGGGGCAGAACTCATTTAGTTAGTCCTGGTATGGCTGCGGCAGCTGCAATTTCAGGTAATTTAGATGATGTTAGAAAGTATCAAAATTAAATGCAAAAATTTAATAAATTAAGCAGTATTCCTGCATACTTGCCAATAGTAAATATTGATACAGACATGATAATCCCAAAACAATTTTTGAAAACTATTAAAAGAACAGGACTAGGAAAAAATTTATTTTTTGAGATGAGATATGATGATGATGGAAATGAAATCAATGACTTTATATTAAATCAAAAGCCTTATAATAAATCTAAGATTTTAATTGCAGGAAAAAATTTTGGATGTGGTTCTTCTAGAGAGCACGCTCCATGGGCTTTATTAGATTTTGGAATTACTTGCGTTATTAGCTCAAGTTATGCCGATATATTTTATAGCAATTGTTTTAAAAATGGTATTTTGCCAATAATCCTTGAGGAAGAAAAAATTAAACAATTATCAGAATATGCGAATAGAAAAGATGAAATTTCAATTGATCTTAATGATGAAAAAATAATTTTTGGAAATAACGAAATTCAATTCAATATTGATCCATTTAAAAAAAAATGCTTATTAGAAGGATTGGATGACATCGCTCTTTCTCTAAACAAATCTGATAAAATTGAAAATTTTGAAAATGAGTTAAAGAATAAAAAATCATGGATATTTAATGATTAAAGTTAAGAAAAGAAAAATTTTATTATTACCAGGTGATGGTATTGGTCCAGAGGTAATAAGTGAAGTAAAACGAATTATTAATTGGTTTAATGATAAAAAATCTTTAGATTTTGAAATTGATGAAGATCTTGCCGGTGGATGTTCCTACGACAAACATGGCTCGCCAATTACTGATGAAGTATTTTACAAGGCTCTAGAAAGTGAAGTTGTTATGTTGGGCGCTGTTGGTGGTCCAAAATGGGATAATTTAGATTTTTCTAAAAAACCAGAGAGAGCATTATTAAAATTAAGAAAGGAATTAAAATTATTTGCGAATTTAAGACCAGCAATTTGCTTTGAACAGTTGGTAGATGCATCAACTTTAAAGCCAGAGATTGTGTCTGGTTTAGATATTATGATTGTAAGAGAACTAACGGGTGGAATTTATTTTGGTGAACCAAGAGGTATTAAACCAATTGAAAACGGTGAAAGAAAAGGAATAAATACTCATACTTACACAACAAGTGAAATTACAAGAGTTGCAAGAATTGCTTTTGATTTAGCCAAAAAAAGATCGAACAAAGTTACCTCTTGTGAAAAATCAAATGTAATGGAAGCCGGACAACTTTGGAAAGAAGAGGTTCAAGAGCTTCACGATAAAGAATATAAAGATGTAGAGTTAAGTCATATGTTAGCTGACAATTGTTCTATGCAATTATTAAGAAATCCTAAACAATTTGATGTAATTGTAACCGATAACTTATTTGGTGATATGCTATCTGACCAAGCATCGATGTTAACTGGATCATTAGGACTTCTTCCATCAGCTTCTTTAGGAGCTAAAAATAAAGACGGAGAGATGAGATCAATGTATGAGCCTATTCATGGATCTGCACCAGATATTGCAGGAAAAGGACTAGCAAATCCAATTGCCTCTATTTTAAGCTTTGCTATGGCTTTAAGATATTCGCTAGACCTCGATAATGAGGCAGATGCACTTGAAAAAGCAGTTCAAGAAGTATTGAACGACGGACTAAGAACGAAGGATATAATATCAAAGGGTATGAAAGAGGTATCAACTTCAGACATGGGAAGTGCGATAATTTCAAAATTGCAATAATTATATAATTATTCTAAGGTTCCAGAATGCCAAATTACACAGCACCAGTAGAAGATATGATGTTTCTCTTTGAAAAATTAAGAGATAACAAAAATTATAATGAATTAGAAAAATACAGTGAAGTTAGTTCCGAATTAGTTAAAGACATTTTAGAGGAAGCTGCAAAAATAAATCAAAATCTTATATTACCTTTGGCTATAGCTGGCGATGAAAATCCAGCTAAATTAGAAAATGGCGTTGTAAGAACACCTCCAGGATATAAGGAGGCCTATAATAAATACATAGAAGATGGCTGGGTATCTTTATCTTGTGACCCAAAGTATGGAGGACAAGGAATGCCAAAAACAGTTAGTGCTTTTTTTGATGAAATGCTCTCAGCTACTTGTCTTTCTTTTAAGCTCTATAGTGAGCTAACTATAGGTGCTTATAATTGTATCTCACATCATGCAACAGATGAGATGAAAGAAAAATATTTACCTAAAATGGTTGAGGGTAAATGGAGTGGCACGATGTGCTTAACAGAACCTGTTTGTGGAACAGATTTAGGTTTGTTAAAAACAAAAGCAGTAGAGCAATCAGATGGAACTTATAAAATTAGTGGACAAAAAATTTTTATAACTTCAGGTGATCATGATCTTACAGAAAATATTATTCATTTGGTGATTGCTAGATCATCAGACTCTCCATCTGGAACCAAAGGTATAAGTTTATTTTTAGTTCCTAAATTCATAGTTAAAGATGATGGATCAATTGGACCTAGGAATGGAGTATCTACAGGATCAGTAGAGAGTAAAATGGGTATAAAAGGTTCAGCAACTTGCGTTTTAAATTTTGATGATGCCGTTGGCTATATGATAGGTCCAAAAAATAAAGGATTAAGTCAGATGTTTACAATGATGAATTTAGAGAGAATTCTTGTTGGAATTCAAGGTTTAGGATTATCAGAAATAGCTTATCAAAACTCTCTTTCCTATGCCAAAGAGAGAAAACAAGGAAAAACAAACAATACTAAATCTACAAATGGAGCAGATTTTATTATTGAACATGCTGATATTAGAAGATCTTTATTAAACATGAAATCAATAGTTGAAGGTGAAAGAGCCTTATGCTTTTGGCTTTCTCAACAAACTGAGGTAAGCCTTTATCATCCTGATGAAAAAATTAAACAAGAAGCTTCAGATTATGTTTCATTAATGACACCGGTTGTAAAATCATTGTTTACGGATTTAGCAATGGAAATTACAAGTGATGCTATGCAAATTCACGGTGGATATGGATTTACAAAAGATCAAGGAATTGAACAATTATATCGAGATAATCGAATAACACCAATTTATGAGGGCACAAATTCTGTTCAAGCTGCAGATTTAGTATTTAGAAAACTATCTAATAAAAACGGAAATATTATTAATAATTTTATGGAAATGGTCAAAACTGAGTGTGCTAGCAAAAGTGAAAAAGTACAAATATTTTCAAAACAATTGGAACATTATTTAGCTATTTTATCAAAATTTAATGACTGGATTGCTGACAAGAGTAAAGAAGGTAAAGATGATGTAAGTGCTGCTGCAAATGATTATTTAAAAACTCTTGGCTATATATCTTTAGCCTTCTCATGGATTAAAGTTCTTGAGGTAAGCTTTAAAGAATATGATAGTAATAAAGATTTTTACGAAGATAAAATAAATACTGCAAAATTTTATTTTGATAAAATTTTACCAAGATCAGAATATCATTATAAATCTGCTATATCTGGAAGTTCAAATATAATGAATTTTAAATTCAATTAATTATGAATTCTTATGATGAAAACTTAGAAAAAAATAAAGCAAACTATGTCCCACTTACTCCATTGTCTTTTTTACAAAGAGCTAAAGATATTTACCCAAATTATGAAGCGATAGTATATGAGGATAGAAAATATACTTGGACAGAGGTCTATAAAAGAGCAATTAAATTTGCCAGTGCGTTAGAAAAAATTGGTATTAAAAAAGGTGATACTGTTTCATTTTTAGCTTTTAATACCCCAGAAATATTTGAAGCTCACTATTCAGTTCCTATGACAGGAGCTGTTTTAAATACAATAAATATCAGATTAGATGCAAACACTATCTCTTATATTTTAAATCATAGTGAAGCTAAGGTGCTTGTAGTCGATAGACAACTTCACACTGAAGTTAAAAAAGCACTTAAAACTCTAGACAAAGAAATTATGATTATAGATATTCATGACAAACACGCAGATCAGTCAAAATTAGAAAAAATAGGTGATCTGGAGTATGAAGACTTTTTAAATACTGGTGATGAAAATTATAATTGGAAAATGCCAGAAGATGAATGGCAAGCAATATCATTAAGTTATACTTCAGGAACAACTGGAAATCCAAAAGGTGTTGTTTATCATCATAGAGGATCTTATCTAATGTCCACAGGAAGTGCAGTAGCATGGGATATGCCTAATAGACTAAATTTTTTAACTATTGTTCCTATGTTTCACTGTAATGGATGGTGTTATCCATGGACTGTTCCAATGTTAAATGGACGAACAATATGTCTTAGAAATATTGATGTAAAAAAGATTTTTGAATTGATTGATAAATATAATGTAACTCATTTTGGGGGAGCTCCCATTGTGCTAAATATGATAACTGGAGCTCCAGAAAGTGATCGAAAAAAATTGAAACATAAAGTTTATGTTTTAACCGCAGGAGCACCTCCGCCAAGTATAATTTTTAAAAAAATGAAAGATCTTGGTTTTGAAGTGATGCATGTATATGGATTAACTGAAACTTATGGACATGTTACTCAATGTGCTTGGAATGATGGATGGAATGATTTTGATGAGGAAAAACAAAATGAAATAAAAGCAAGACAGGGTGTTAGGTACCCAAATACAGAAGGTGTTACCATTATGGATCCTGAAACAATGAAAGAAGTTCCTGCAGATGGAAAAACAATTGGTGAAATCATGATTAGAGGGAATGTGGTTATGAAAGGGTATTTTAAGGATAAATCAGCTACAGATAAAGCAATGGATGGTGGCTGGTTTCATACTGGAGACCTAGCTGTAATGCACCCAGATGGCTATGTTAAGATACAAGATCGATCTAAAGACATTATTATTTCTGGGGGTGAAAATATATCTTCAATAGAGATAGAGAATACGCTGTCTAAGCATCCTTCAGTCTCTATAGCAGCTGTGGTCGCAAAACCTGATGACAAATGGGGGGAGGTTCCCTGTGCATTCATAGAAATGGTTAAGGACAAGCCTGTGAGTGAGAAAGATCTAATAGATTTTTGTAAAGAAACTCTTGCTAATTTTAAAGTTCCAAAACAGGTGGTTTTCTGCGAATTACCTAAAACATCAACGGGTAAAATTCAAAAGTTTGAGCTAAGAAAAAATTTTAATTAGTTCCCAGAAAAATGGAAGCCCTTTAAATTGAGAAGGTATATAATTATCATTGAAAACATGTTTGAATCAGATACAAAGTTTCAAATTTAAAAAATGAAAAATTTTCCAATATCTAAATCTAGAAGATTAAGAAGCACACCTTATACTGATAGAATTGAAAATCAGGGTGTGAGTGCTTATACAGTTTATAATCATATGTTGTTACCTGCCTCGTTTGTTTCGCTTGAGGCTGACTACCATCATTTAAAAGAGTTTGTTCAAGTATGGGATGTAGCAGCTGAAAGACAGGTTGAAATTTCTGGAAAAGACTCTGCTGAACTAGTTCAGTTAATGACTTGTAGAGATTTAACAAAATCTAAAGTTGGAAAATGTTATTATGCTCCTTTGATCGATGATCATGGAAATTTAGTTAATGATCCAATCATAAATAAATTGGCAGAAGATAGATGGTGGTTATCGATAGCTGACTCTGATGTAATTTTTTTTGCTAAAGGACTTGCGGCAGGCAATAATTTTGAAGTTAAAATAAAAGAACCAAATGTAAATATTTTAGCTGTACAAGGACCTTTAGCTGATAAATTAATGGCAAAGGTTTTTGGAGAAAAGATATCAGAATTAAAATTTTTTAACTTTGATTATTTTGACTTTAAGGGTGTCAAACATTTCATTGCAAGATCAGGATGGTCGAAACAAGGTGGTTTTGAAATTTATGTTGAAAATTCTGAGTCAGGACAAGATTTATATGATCATTTATTTGAAGTAGGAAAAGAATTTAATGTTAAACCTGGTTGTCCAAATTTGATAGAAAGAATTGAGGGAGCACTTCTTTCATATGGTAATGATTTTGATAATAGAGATAATCCTTTAGAAGCAAATTTTGATAAATATATGAATTTAGAAAGTGGTGCGAAATTTTTAGGTAAAGAAAGATTAAAACAAATTAGAGACAAAGGAATAACTAGAAAATTAATGGGAGTTAAAATTGATCATACTGATATAGATATGTATTGTGAAAAAACGCTGTTTGATGATAACAATGATATTGTTGGTTTTGTAAGATCCGCAGCTTATTCGCCAACTTTTAAAAAAGTTATTGGTATAGCTATGATTAATAAACCTTACTGGAATTTAGATCATCCATTTAAAATTGAGATAAATGAAAAAATCTATGTAGGAACTGTTTGCGATTTACCCTTCATTTAGTATAAAAGTTTAGTTACATCATGAATATAGCTATTGTTGGAGCCACTGGAAACGTTGGTAGGAAAATTTTGGAAGTTCTTGAAAAAAAAGAGCTGTCAGTCGAAAACGTTTTTCTATTAGCCTCATCTAAGAGTGAAGGATCGAAAATAAATTTTAAAGGAAAAAAACACGAAGTTTTAAACCTGGAAACTTTTGATTTTTCTAAAGTTAAAATTACTTTTTTTGCAGCTGGAGGAAAAATTTCAGAAATATTTGCCGAAAAAGCAGCTAAAGATTCAATAGTTATTGATAATTCTAGTTTTTATAGAATGGATCCTGACGTACCATTAATTGTACCTCAAGTGAATTCAAATCATTTAAATAATATAAAAAAAAATATTATAGCAAATCCAAATTGTTCAACAGCCCAATTAGTTATAGCGCTCAAACCATTGCATGATTTTTTTATAATTAAAAGAATAGTTGTTTCAACCTATCAATCAGTCTCAGGTGGAGGTAAAGCTCCTATGGATGAATTAATAGAGCAAACTAAATTAGTTTTACAAAATAAAACGATTCAATCGAAAAATTTTACAAAACAAATAGCATTTAATGCTATTCCACATATCGATGCATTTACTGATGAAGGATACACAAAAGAAGAATTAAAAATGACCAATGAAACAAAAAAAATTTTAGATAACAATATAGAGTTGACAGCAACTTGTGTGAGATTGCCTGTTCTAGTCTCCCACTCGGAGTCAGTAAACATAGAATTTGAAAAAAATTTTTCAATTGAGAAAGTGAGAGAAGCCTTAAATAGTTTTGAGGGATGTAAAGTTATTGATGAGAGATCAGATGGAGGTTATATCACTCCCCTTGAGGCGGAAGGTAGTGAAAAAACTTTTATATCAAGAATAAGAAGAGATAAAACAATTGAAAATGGTATTAATTTGTGGATTGTCTCAGACAATCTTTTGAGGGGTGCAGCTCTAAATGCAGTTGAAATTGCAGATACATTAATTAAAAATAATTTTTATGGAAAATAAAAGTCCCTTATCTCCTCATATACAAATTTATAGATGGCATATTTCATCTCTTGTATCTATTTCTCATAGAATAACTGGTATTATCAACATTGCAGCAATTACATTAATTTGTATATGGGTTTCTTTTTTAACCTTAGGAGAGACAAATTATGATTTAATAGATTTTTTTTTTAAATCAATATTAGGTAAATTTTTTGTAATAGGTCTAACTTGGTCTTTTAGTTTTCAAACTTTAAGTGAGATTAGACATTTAATTATGGATATGGGCTACGGCTATGAACTAAAAACAACTCGTATAAGTGGTTTAGCAGTTATCTTTGGCTCTTTTATTCTAACAATATTAATTTATTTTTTAGGTAAATTTTTTTTCTAATATGAATTCTGTAACTAAAAAATGGGTTTTTCTTAAATTATCTTCTATAATTTTAATACCATTGATGTTTTGGTTTATTATAAACTTTGTAAAAATTTATGACCAAGGATATTTTGATGTGATAAATTTTTTTATTAACCCAATTAACAAATTCTTATTTAGTTTATTCATTATATTTGCGTATTTTTTCTCTGCTTTGAGTATAAGTGAGGTTTTTGAAGACTATATTAGTGATCATTCAATCAAAAATGTCGCAAATAGACTATTATTTGTTTCTGCTATAGTAATTCCATTATTAACAATTATTTTAATTCTAAACCTAAATTTATGAGTTCATATAATATAGTAGATCATGAATACGACGTTGTTGTACTTGGTGCTGGTGGATCAGGTTTAAGAGCTGCTGTTGGATTGAGTGAAGCTGGTCTTAAAACAGCCTGTATTTCAAAAGTATTCCCAACAAGAAGTCATACATCTGCAGCTCAAGGAGGAATTTCTGCTGCTTTAGGAAATATGGGTGAAGATGATTGGAGATGGCACATGTATGATACAGTAAAAGGTGCTGACTGGTTAGGTGACCAAGATAGTATAGAATATTTATGCAAAGAAGCACCTGCCGCTGTTATAGAATTAGAAAAATACGGAGTCCCTTTTAGCAGAACTGAAGAAGGAAAAATTTACCAAAGACCATTTGGTGGAATGACTAAAAATTATGGCAACGGAATCGTCCAAAGAACTTGTGCGGCTGCTGACAGAACAGGTCACGCAATATTACACACTTTGTATGGACAAGCTTTGAAACATAATACAGAGTTTTTTATAGAATATTTTGCATTAGACCTGTTGATGAAGGATGGTGAGTGTAAAGGGTTGATTGCTTGGAATTTAAATGATGGAACTATTCATAGATTTAGAGCACACACAGTAATTATTGCGACTGGTGGTTATGGAAAAGTTTATTATTCTGCAACTTCAGCACACACTTGTACAGGTGATGGTAATGCGATGGTTTTAAGAGCAGGTCTTCCTTTACAAGATATGGAATTTGTTCAATTTCATCCAACTGGAATTTATGGACATGGAACTTTAATTTCTGAAGGAGTTAGAGGCGAAGGTGGTTATTTAGTAAATTCAAAAGGTGAAAGATTTATGGAAAGATATGCTCCTAACGCCAAAGATCTTGCATCTAGAGATGTGGTGAGTAGATCTATGTCGATTGAAATTAATGAAGGTAGAGGCGTTGGTAAAGATCAGGATCATGTGCTTTTAAACTTAAGTCATTTAGATAAAGAAGTAATTGCTGAAAGACTTCCAGGTATTTCTGATGCTGCCAGATTGTTTGCAGATGTGGATGTTACTAAAGATCCGATACCAGTAGTTCCCACAGTACATTATAATATGGGTGGAATTCCCACAAACTATAAAGCTGAAGTATTAACAGTTAATGGCTCAGAAAAAACTGTGCCAGGATTAATGGCAATAGGCGAAGCAGCATGTGTATCAGTCCATGGCGCTAATAGGTTGGGTTCAAATTCTCTAATTGATTTGGTTGTATTTGGAAGAGCGGCCGCAAAAAGAGCAGCAGAATTGGTTAAGCCTGGAACTCCTCATGAAGAAATATCTGAAGCAGAAACTCAAAAATGTTTAGATAGATTTGATAAGTTAAGGAATGCTCAAGGAGATAATAGCACTGCAGAATTAAGACTTGCTATGCAAAAAACAATGCAATCAAAATGTGCTGTATTTAGAACAGAAAAAAATCTTAAAGAGGGTGTCGATGAAATTAGGAAAACATATGAGGGAATGGAGTCTATATCTGTTAAGGACAGATCACTGGTATTTAATACAGATTTAGTTGAAACACTTGAGTTTGATAATTTAATAAGACAAGCGATTACTACTGTAGATTCAGCATATCATAGAAAAGAGAGTAGAGGGGCTCATGCTAGAGAAGATTATCCAAAAAGGGATGATGAAAAATTTATGCAACATACTCTTGCGTGGTGTGATGGCAAGAATAGTAAAATAAGTTACAGAGAAGTTCATAAATCTACTTTAACAAATGAAGTACAATATTTTCCACCTCAAGAACGAGTTTATTGATGGTTCAAATAAATTTACCTAAAAACTCAGAAGTTAAAAAAGGTAAATATTATAAGGATCAAACTGGATCAGATAATATTAGAAAAGTTAACGTGTATAGATGGGATCCTTCAACTGAAGAAAATCCTAGATTAGATACTTATGAAGTAGATATGAATAATTGTCCTTCAAAAGTATTAGATATTTTAAATAAAATAAAAAATGAAATTGATCCTTCGCTAGCCTATAGACGATCATGTGCTCACGGAGTTTGTGGATCATGTGCTATGAATATGGGAGGAAAAAATGGTCTTGCTTGTACAACTTCTCATGAGGAAATAGATGGTGATCTTGATATTTATCCACTACCTCATTTAAATGTTAAGAGAGATTTAATAGGTGATTTAGACGGTTTATACAAACAGTACCAATCAATTGAACCTTGGTTAAAAACTACCTCTAAAACAAATTCAACTGAAATCTATCAATCAAAAAAAGATAGAGAAAAACTTGATGGTGCTTATGAATGTATAATGTGTGCATGTTGTTCAACTTCATGCCCAAGTTATTGGTGGAATGGAGACAAATACCTTGGACCAGCAGTTTTACTACAAGCATACCGATGGATTGTTGATAGTAGAGATGATGAGAGAAAAGCAAGGTTAAAGAAAGTAGCAGATGAATTGAAGCTTTATAGATGTCATACCATATTAAATTGCACGAGTGCGTGCCCTAAGGGACTAAACCCAGCAAAAGCAATTGCAGAAATAAAAAAAATGTTAGCAACTAGCAACATTTAAACAATAGACTAATAAGAATTTTTAATCTAAAAGATCCTATTCATGAAGTTAATAGAGCATTTTGTTGGTGGAAAAATAATTTCTGGGACATCGGATAAAAAAGGGAAAGTATTCAATCCTGCAACTGGAGAACAAGAGTCTGAGGTTAGGTTAGCCTCTAAATCTGATTTAGACCAAGCAGTAATAATTGCAAAAAAAGCTTTTGATGAGTGGTCCTTAAAACCTTCATTACATAGAGCAAGAATAATGTTCAAATTCAAAGAATTAATTGAAAAAAATTCTGATGAACTTACTAAACTAATTGTTTCGGAACATGGTAAAGTTTATGAAGATGCTAAAGGTTCTTTAACTAGAGGCTTGGAGGTTGTAGAGTTTGCTTGTGGAATTCCTCATTTATTAAAAGGTGAATTTTCAGAAAATGTAGGAACTAACGTAGATAGCTGGTCAATGCGCCAACCACTAGGAGTAGTCGCTGGTATTACTCCATTTAATTTTCCAGCAATGGTTCCAATGTGGATGTTTCCAATAGCGATAGCATGTGGAAATACATTTATTTTAAAACCTTCAGAAAAAGATCCTTCCTGTTCAATTAAATTAGCTGAACTACTAAAAGAAGCCGGACTTCCTGATGGTGTTTTTAATGTAATTAATGGAGATAAAGTGTCGGTAGATGCAATTTTAACAAATAAAGATATTAAAGCGGTAAGTTTTGTAGGCTCAACCCCTATAGCAAAATATATTTATGAAAATTCGGCTAAAAATGAAAAAAGAGTTCAAGCTTTAGGAGGTGCAAAAAACCATTTAGTGGTCATGCCAGACTGTGATTTAGATGGAGCTGTAAATGGTTTAATGGGCGCTGCTTATGGTTCAGCTGGTGAAAGATGTATGGCTCAATCAGTAGCTGTTGCTGTTGGAGGCATCGGTGATGAGCTAGTGTCAAGACTATCAAAAAAAGTTGAAGCTTTAAAAGTTGGTCCTGGGATGGATAAAAATTCTGAAATGGGCCCTTTAGTTACAAAAGAACATTTAGATAAAGTAAAAGGATATGTTGATCTTGGAGTAGAAGAAGGTGCTACCTTATCAGTTGATGGTAGAAATTTAAAATTACAAGGTTATGAAAATGGCTTTTACATTGGAGGATGTTTATTTGACAATGTAAAAAAAGAAATGAGAATTTATAAAGAAGAAATTTTTGGACCAGTATTATCTGTAATTAGATTAAAAACTTTTGAGGAAGCTGTAGAATTAATAAATGATCATGAGTATGGAAATGGAGTAAGTATATACACTAGAGATGGTGATGCTGGCAGAACATTTGCTAGCAATATACAAGTAGGTATGGTTGGTATTAATGTACCTATTCCAGTTCCAATGGCTTTTCATAGTTTTGGAGGCTGGAAGAGATCTTTATTTGGAGACAGCGCAATGCATGGGATGGAAGGGATCAAATTTTATACAAAGTTAAAAACAATCACTTCAAGATGGCCATCAGGAATTCGCTCTAATAATGTGGAATATGTTATGCCAACAATGAAATAAAGGAAAAAAATGAAAAAAATATCATTAATTGGAGCAGGTCAGATAGGAGGAACACTAGCACATCTAATAGGTACAAAAGATTTAGTTGATGAAGTAGTTTTGTTTGATGTGGCAAGTGGAGTAGCAAAAGGGAAAGCACTTGATATTGCTCAGTCTTCATCTGTAGATGGGTTTAATGTAAAATTTTCAGGAACTGATGACTATAAAGATATAAAAGATTCAGATGTTGTTATAATTACTGCTGGAGTTCCTAGAAAACCTGGAATGAGTAGAGATGATTTATTAGGTATTAATTTAAAGATTATTAAGCAAGTGGCCGAAGGTATAAAACAAAATACTCCAAATGCATTTGTAATTTGTATAACTAATCCGCTAGATGTAATGGTAATGGCATTTCAAAAATATTCAGGATTACCATCTGCTAAAGTTGTAGGAATGGCGGGAATATTAGATAGTTCAAGATTTAAATTATTCTTATCCTTAGAGCTGAATGTTCCTGTAAAAGAAATAGAGGCGATGGTAATGGGTGGCCATGGAGACACAATGGTTCCTCTTCCGAGATTTACAAAAGTTTCAGGTAAACCATTATTAGATTTAGTAAAGGAGGGCAAAATATCAACAGAAAGATTAGAGGAAATAAATCAAAGAACTAGAGATGGAGGAGCGGAAATTGTTAAATATTTAGAGAAAGGATCAGCTTTTTATGCACCAGCAGCCTCAGGGGTACAAATGGCAGAAGCTTATTTAAATGATGAAAAAAAATTACTTCCGTGCGCAGTGAATTTAAATGGAGAATATAAAGTAAGTAATATTTATGCTGGTGTTCCAGTTATTATTGGAAAAAATGGAGTAGAAAAAATTGAAGAAATTGAATTAGACGAAAAAGAAAAAAAAGAATTTTTAAATTCGATAGAGGCAGTCCGAAAATTATGGGAAGCAGCATCATCAATTGATGCTGATCTTTCAAAATAGATAGATGAACATTCACGAACATCAAGCCAAACAATTATTAAAAAAATATGGTGCTTCAGTTCCAAAAGGTGTTTTTGCATTTACAGTAGAGGAACTTATAGAAAAAGCTAAAGAATTAAAAACAGAAAAATTTGTTTTAAAAGCTCAGATTCATGCTGGAGGAAGAGGTAAAGCTGGTGGAGTTAAAATTGTAGATACTATAGATGAATTAGAAAGTTCAGCCAAGGAATTATTAGGAAAAAAATTAATAACCCATCAAACAAGTCCTGATGGAAAAGAAGTAAAAAGGTTATATGTTGAAGAGTCATCAAATATTCAAAAAGAGTTTTATCTATCTTGTCTAGTAGATAGAGCAAGTTCAAAAATCGCTTTTATTTCTAGCAATCAAGGTGGAATGGATATCGAGGAAGTAGCTATAAGTTCACCTGAAAAAATTATTACAACAAAAGTTGAATTAAAAGAGGAAATATCTGATGATGATTGTGAAAGTATAATCAAAATATTTGATTTAAATGGAAACCCAAAAAATGAGGCAATTCTATTAATAAAATCAATTTACAAAATGTTTGTAAGCGTAGATGCAAGTATGATCGAAATTAATCCATTGATATTAACAAATGAAGATAAAGTTGTCTGTTTAGATGCAAAAGTTAATTTTGATGATAATGGATTGTTTCGTCATCCTGAAATAAAAGGTTTGAGAGATTTAAACGAGGAAAATCCTGAGGAAATTGAGGCAAGTAATCATGATCTTTCATATATTAAGTTAGACGGAAATATAGGCTGTATGGTAAATGGAGCGGGGTTAGCTATGGCTACAATGGATATTATAAAATTATACGGTGAAGAACCTGCAAATTTTTTAGATGTTGGAGGCGGAGCTTCTAAAGAAAAAGTTTCTGCAGCATTGAAGATTATTTTGTCTGACAAAAATGTAAAAGGGATTTTAATAAATATTTTTGGAGGGATAATGAGATGCGATGTCTTAGCACAAGGTGTAGTTGATGCAGCAAAACAAATTGATATCAATATTCCTATTGTTGTTAGATTAGCGGGTACAAATTTTAAAGAAGGAAAAGAAATACTCGATAATTCTGGATTAAAATTAATTTCTGCTAATAATTTAGATGATGCTGCATTAAAGATTGTCGAGGCCATAAAATAAATGTCAGTTTTAGTCGATAAAAGTACAAGGTTAATTTGCCAAGGTTTTACAGGATCTCATGGAACATTTCATTCTGAGCAAGCAATCAAATATGGAACAAACTTAGTCGGTGGTGTCACACCAAAAAAAGGTGGTCAAGAGCATTTGAACCTTCCTGTTTTTAACACGGTAAAAGAGGCTAAAGACTCTTTAGATGCAAATGCATCAATGATTTACGTTCCTGCTAAATTTGCGGCATCAGCGATCATAGAGGCAATTGAAGCATCTATAGAACTAATAGTTTGTGTTACGGAAGGGATACCTGTGCAAGATATGTTAAAAGTTAAACAAAGATTATCAAAATCAAAAAGTAGATTGATTGGACCAAATTGCCCAGGAATTATAACACCTGATGAATGTAAAATTGGAATTATGCCTGGTAACATTCACAAAAAAGGCTCTGTTGGTATTGTTTCACGATCTGGAACATTAACTTATGAAGCTGTAGCCCAAACAACAGAAAATGGACTTGGCCAATCCACATGTATAGGTATTGGTGGTGACCCAATAAATGGAACAAATTTTATTGATTGTTTAGAATTATTTTTACTTGATGAAGAAACTAAATCAATTCTTATGATAGGAGAAATTGGTGGAACAGCAGAAGAAGAAGCAGCTGAATTTGTTAAAAATCATAAAATTAAAAAACCGATAGTTGGTTTTATAGCTGGAGTTACCGCTCCTCCAGGTAGAAGAATGGGGCACGCTGGAGCAATTATTTCAGGCGGAAAGGGTGGAGCTAAAGATAAAATTAAAAAAATGGAAGATTGTGGAATAACAGTAGCAAACTCGCCATCAAAAATTGGAAAAACGTTATTAAATAAATTGTCCAATTGAAAAAATATTTCTTAGGCTTATATTAAGTAGACTATGTCATCATCTAAAAATCAAGAGTATCAAAAAACTGCATTTTTAAGTAAGTCTAATAGCACATTTATTGAACAGATGTATGTTAATTATATTAACAAAGACCCAAACTTACCACAGAGTTGGAAAAATTACTTTAATGAAATTGGGGATGAAATTGAAACAATAGTAAATGAAATTAATGGACCTTCATGGGGTCCTTCATTAGGAAAAATTTCATTAAACGATATTAATAAAGTGGCTAAAAATAATAGCTCTGCTGATGAATTACAAATAACGAAATCTCAAGCAAATTCAATAAAAGCTGTTGCAATGATAAGATCTTATAGACAGCGTGGTCATCTTATAGCCAAATTAGATCCTTTAGAATTAATGAAATCTGAATATTTAGATGAATTACATCCTGAGTCTTATGGGTTTAAGAAAGAGGACTACGAAAAAAAGATTTTTTTAGATGGGGTAACAAACAGACAATATTCAAACATAAAAGAAATTCTTGAATTTTTGCGATCTAAATATTGTGGACCACTAGGTTATGAATATATGCATATATCGAATCCAACTGAAAGAAAATGGTTTCGAGATAGAGTTGAAAAAACTGATGATTTTAAATTTACTCAAAATGGTAAAGAGGCTATTTTAAATAAACTAATTCAAGCTGAGGGATTTGAAAAATTTTTACATACGAAATATGTTGGGACTAAAAGATTTGGATTAGATGGAGGTGAAAGTTTAATCCCTGCTCTTGAGCAAATTATTAAAATAGGAGGACAATCCCAAGTAAAAGAAGTTAAAATTGGAATGTCTCATAGAGGACGACTAAATGTACTAGCAAATGTTTTACAGAAGTCTTATAAAAGAATTTTTAACGAATTTGCTGGGGAAATTAATCCATCTTCAGATGAAGGTGCTGGAGATGTGAAATATCATCTAGGAGCATCTTCGAATAGAGAATTTGATGGAAACTCTGTTCATGTTAGTCTTACAGACAACCCGTCTCATTTGGAGGCAGTCAATCCTGTTGTTTTAGGACAAACAAGAGCTAAACAATTTTTTCACAAAGATAAAGAGAGAAAAAAAGTAATCCCAATTTTAATTCATGGAGATGCTGCATTTGCTGGTCAAGGAGTGGTTGCAGAGTGTTTTGCTATGTCAGGCTTACCAGGTCATAATACTGGAGGAACTATACATATAATAGTCAATAATCAAATTGGCTTTACTACAAGTCCTAGATTTGCAAGATCATCTCCATATCCATCTGATATAGCAAAAATGGTAGAGGCACCGATAATACATGCGAATGGAGACAATCCAGAAGCTGTAGTCTATGCTGCAAGGGTTGCAACAGATTTTAGATTAAAATTTAATAGAGACGTGGTTATAGATTTAATTTGTTATAGAAGGTTTGGGCATAATGAAGGAGACGAACCTTCATTTACTCAACCATTAATGTATAAAAAAATACGTTCACACCCCTCACCAGTGAAAGTCTATGGTCAAAAACTTGTTGAAGAACAGATAATTTCATCAGAAGGACTAAATAAACATATCAAAGATTTTAAGAATTTACTTGATGATCAATTTAAAAATGCGAAGGATTACAAGCCTAAGATAGAATGGTTTGAAGGCAGCTGGTCTCAGTACAAGCCTGAGAAAGGAAAAGATAAAAGAGGAGTAACTGGATATGATACTTCAAAATTAAAAATTATATCTGAAAGAATAAACTCTACGCCTGAAGGAGTGGATATTCATAAGACAATCAAAAAAATACTTGATGGTAGAAAAACATCAGTATTTCAGGGTTTTGGAATTGATTGGTCAACAGCAGAGTCTCTAGCTTTTGGGTCATTGTTAGAGGAGGGTTATCCTGTAAGATTAGTTGGACAAGACTCGGGTAGAGGAACTTTTAGTCAAAGACACTCAGTTTTAAGAAATCAAGTTGATAATTCTAGATATATTCCTTTGAATAATATTTCAAAAAGACAAAAAAACTTTGAAATTGTTGATAGTTTTTTGTCTGAGTTAGCTGTCTTGGGATTTGAGTATGGATATAGTTTAGTTGAACCTAATACTTTGACACTATGGGAAGCACAATTTGGAGACTTTGCTAACGGAGCTCAAGTTGTAATTGATCAGTTTATTGCATCAGGGGAGAGAAAATGGTCTAGGGCCTCAGGTATTGTGATGTTATTACCACATGGATACGAAGGTCAAGGACCCGAACATTCTTCAGCAAGATTGGAAAGATTCTTACAATTATGCTCTAATGATAATATGCAAGTTTTAAATTGTACAACTCCTGCAAATTATTTTCATGCTCTTAGAAGACAAATGCATAGAGATTTTAGAAAGCCCTTAATTATAATGACTCCTAAATCGTTATTAAGACATAAAAACTGCGTTTCAAATTTAGATGATTTTGGAAAACAAAATTCATTTCATCGAGTTTTATGGGATCATGGAATTGATCCTAAATCAAAAGGATTTATAAAATTAAAAGAGCCTAAAAAAATTAAAAAAGTCATATTGTGTTCAGGTAAAGTCTATTTTGATTTAATAGAAGCACGGGAAAAAATGAAAAAAGATGATGTAGTAATCTATAGAATAGAACAATTGTATCCTTTTCCTGCTAAAAGCTTAGTGAAAGAAATTAGACAATATGCAGGAACTGCCAAGTTTTTTTGGTGCCAAGAAGAGCCAAAAAATATGGGAGCATGGTTTTCAGTAAGAGATTATATCCAATGGACATTAGATAATATTAAGGCTAAAAATAATATAATTTCTTATATTGGAAGAAATCCTGATGCATCACCAGCTACAGGATTTGCAAAAAGGCATATTTCTCAACAAAAAGAAATTGTAAAAAAAGTTTTTGAATAATTAATAATGAGTGAAAAAATATTGGTACCAGCGCTTGGGGAGAGCATTACAGAGGCAACAATAGCTAAATGGCTTAAAAATGAAGGAGATTCTGTAGAAGCAGATGAACCAATTGTAGAACTTGAAACCGACAAAGTAAACTTAGAGGTTCCATCTCCAGTAACAGGTGTTTTAACTGAGATAGCCTCTAAAGATGGTTCAGTGGTAGAAGTTGGCTCTCTTTTGGGCTCTGTTTCAGAAAATGGTGAAAACTCGTCTCCAAAAGAAGAAATAAAAAAAATAGAACCTACAGTAAATATAGAGCCTTTAGTAAATAAAATTAAAGAAGAGAATTCAACACCACCAAATAAAGAACCAAATATATTTGAAGAGGAAGATGAAATTGACGAAGAGGAACCACTTGTATTAACTAATGAAATTAAAGAGGAAAATAATCAAGTAAAAAATAACAATTCACAAGATCTATCTCCTGCTGTTAGGAAAATAGTTGTAGAAAATAATATTGACATAGCAAAAATTAAAGGTTCAGGAAAAGAGGGTAGAGTTTTAAAAGGTGATCTTTTAAATTTAATGGGAGCAAACCCCAAACCTTCAGAAAGAAAAATAAAGTATGGTCAAGAAGAAAGAATTAAAATGACCAGACTAAGACAAACTATTGCTAAAAGGTTAAAACAGGCGCAAGAAAATGCTGCTTTATTAACAACTTTTAACGAAGTAGATATGACAAATATCAATCAAATGAGAAAAGATAATCAAGAGGATTTTCAAAATCGTTACAGTATAAAATTAGGCTTCATGTCTTTTTTTGTAAAGGCTTGTGTTGTTGCTTTAAAAACCTTTCCAGCTATAAATGCTGAAATCGAAGGTGATGAAATAATTTATAAAAATTATTATAATATTAGTTTTGCTGTTGGAACCGAAAAAGGCTTAGTTGTTCCTGTATTAAGAGATGCAGATGAGTTGTCCTTTGCAGAGATTGAAAAAAATATCAAAGATATTTCTGAAAAAGCAAGAGAAGGAAGGTTAACGATCGAAGATCTTCAAGGTGGTACTTTTACAATAAGTAATGGAGGAGTGTATGGATCAATGTTATCGACACCTATACTAAACTTGCCTCAATCAGGTGTATTAGGAATGCATAATATTGTAGAAAGACCAATTGTTGTAGATGGTGAAATTAAGATAAGACCAATTATGTATTTAGCTCTTTCATATGACCATAGAATAATTGATGGTAAAGATTCAGTTTCATTTTTAAAATTAGTAAAAGAAAATTTAGAGGATCCAAGAAGGTTGTTTTTAGATATATAATGGCAGAAAAATTTCAAGTAATAGTTATAGGAGGTGGCCCTGGAGGCTATGTTTGTGCAATAAGATTAGCACAATTAGGTTTAAAAACAGCATGTATAGAGTCAAGAGGATCACTTGGGGGCACTTGTTTAAATGTTGGATGCATACCTTCAAAAAGCTTACTAAATTTATCAGAAGAATTTCATAAAGTTAAAAATCTCTCCAACAAAGGTATTGAAATTGGTGATGTAAAATTAAATCTCCCAAAAATGATGAAAAGTAAGGATAAAGCTGTTGATACTCTTACTAAAGGGGTTGAATTCTTATTGAAAAAAAACAAAGTTACTTATTTTAAAGGTTTAGGTAGCTTTAAATCTAATGACGAAATTTTAATAAAGGATAACCAAAATAAGGAAATTTCTATAATAAGTGAAAAAACTGTTATAGCAACTGGTTCTGTACCAGTATCTTTACCAGGAATAGAGATTGATGAAAAAGTTATTATTTCTTCTACAGGTGCCATAAAACTAGAAAGAGTTCCAAAAAAAATGGTTGTTATAGGTGGCGGTTATATTGGATTGGAGATGGGATCAGTTTGGTCAAGATTAGGTTCAGAAGTTCAAGTTGTTGAATTTTTAGATCATATTACTCCGGGCATGGATAAAGAAATTTCAAATGAATTCATGAAAATATTAAAAAAACAAGGTATTAAATTTAACATGCAGAATAAAGTTGAGAGTATCAAAAAAAATGAATTGGGTGCTGTAGTTTCCACTATTGATAAAGATGGAAAAAAAAATGATTTTGAGTGTGATGTTGCACTTATTTCAGTAGGTAGAAAACCTAATACTAATGGTTTAAATTTAGAAGCACTAGGTATTGAATTGGATGAAAAAGAAAGAATCAAAACAGACAAATCATTCAAAACAAATATAGAAAATATTTTTGCAATAGGTGATGTTATAAGTGGACCAATGCTTGCTCATAAAGCAGAAGATGAAGGAATTGCAGTTGCAGAAAATATTGCAGGTCAATCAGGTCATGTTAATTATGATACAATTCCTGGTGTTATTTATACTACACCTGAAGTTGCATCAATTGGTAAAACAGAAGAACAATTAAAAGAATTAAATAAAAAATATAAAATTGGTAAGTTTTCATTCATGGCAAATTCAAGAGCTAAAGCTATTGATGATGCAGAAGGATTTGTAAAAATTTTAGCAGACGAAACTACAGATAAAGTTTTAGGAGCACACATAATAGGGCCTCATGCAGGAGAATTAATTGCAGAAATAGGTGTAGCAATGGAATTTGGTGCAAGCTCAGAAGATATCGCAAGAACTTGTCATGCTCATCCAACATTTTCAGAAGCTGTTAAAGAAGCAGCATTATCAGTAGATAAAAGAGCAATACACTCTTAATATATTTTCATATTATAAAAATATGAAAGTACCGATTCTTTTACCTAACATATTTAATCATCCTTTTACTTATGAAAGTGATTTAAATTTGAAGGTAGGTGATTATGTTATTGTGCCTTTTGGAAAATCAAAAATTACTGGAGTTGTTTGGGATGAATTTGAAAAAAAAAATAGTAAAAATTTTAAAGTAAAGAATGTTCTTAAAAAATTAAATGTAAATCCATTAAAAAAAACAACTATCAAATTTCTAAATTGGTTTTCTGAGTACAATTTAATTCCCAAGGGAATGGCATTAAAACTTGTTTTGTTGAGTAGCAATGCTGTAGAAAAACTTAAAAAAGATGTTTTCAAAAATTTTGAATTCAATAATAAAAAAAATTCAATTAAACTTTCTGAAGAACAAAAAGTATCGTTAAAAAAAATGAATGTTTCAAACCAAAAATTTAGAGTGCACGTTCTTCAGGGAACAACAGGTTCTGGAAAGACTATTGTTTATTTTGAAGCTCTAAAAGACGTGATAAGTAAAGGTTTTCAGGGCTTAATTCTTTTACCCGAAATAGGTTTGACAGGTCAATTTGAAAAAAAGTTTTTAGAATTTTTTGGATTTAATCCTGCCATTTGGCATTCTAGTATTACAAAAAAAAAGAAAGAAGTTATCTGGAGTGGCATTACAAGTGGAGAGATCAAAGTAGTCATTGGCGCAAGATCATCATTATTTTTACCTTTTAAAAAATTAGGATTAATTATAGTTGATGAAGAACATGATCAATCATTTAAGCAAGATGAAGGAGTAACTTATAATGCAAGAGACATGGCAATTTCTAGAGCTTCATTTGAGAATATTCCTATTAACCTAGTAACAGCTGTTCCTTCAGTCGAAACTTATGAGAATATTAAAAAGGGCAAATATACCGTTTCTAGGTTAAAAAAAAGATATCAGGATGCATCATTACCAAATTATGAAATAATTAATTTGAATGAAACAAAATTAGATAAACAATCTTGGATTTCAAAAAAAGTGATTGATAAAGTTAATTTTCATCTCGATAAAAATGATCAAGTTTTATTCTTTTTAAATAGACGTGGATTTTCTCCAAATGTGCTTTGTAAAAAATGTTTCAATAGTTATTCTTGTCCAAATTGTTCAATTAATTTAGTTTACCATAAAAATAAGAACAATTTGTTATGTCACTATTGTGGTTTTAAAACTTCATTAAAAAGAAATTGTGTAAAGGAAAATGATTGTGAATTTATTTTCAGTGGTCCTGGTGTGGAAAGAATTTATGATGAAGTAAAAAAAAACTTTCCTTCAAAAAAAATTGAAATTTTTTCTAGCGATACTATGAATAAAAAAGACTCTAATATTAAGTTAGATAAGATAGCAAATAATGAAGTTCAAATTTTAGTCGGTACACAATTAATTTCTAAAGGCTTTCATTTTCCAAGTTTGAATTGTATCGTAGTGGTTGATATTGATCTTTCATCTCAAGGACATGATTTAAGAGGAGCTGAAAAAAATTTACAGTTATATCATCAACTTTCGGGAAGAGCAGGAAGAACAGGCAAACCTGCAACAGTGTATTTTCAAACTTATAATACTGATACTAAAATGATTTCAGATTTAACTAATAGTAATCCTGATATCTTTTTAGATCGAGAACTAGATATTAGAAGGCAAAATAAGCTTCCCCCTTTTCAAAGATTTATTTCGCTAATCTTGACTGGAAGTGAAGAGTTAAAATTAGAAAAAGAAGCTTTTAATTTTAAAAATTTTATTGAAATGAAGGTAGAAGGTAGAGTTTTGGGACCGGTTAGTGCACCAATTTTTAGGCTTAAAAAAAAATTTAGAATGAGAATATTAATTAGAGGTTCAAAATCTTTAAAATTACAAAGCTCTCTTAATAACACAATATATAAATATAAATTTCCCACTGGAATAAAACTTTCAGTTGATGTTGACCCAATAAACTTCAATTAATGGCTAAAAAAAGGGTTATTTTGCAAATGTGTTACTTGAAGACATACAGGGCATATGTTAATTAAAACGTGTTTTTTAAATTAATCATCAACATTACAAAGGTATAAAGTTGAGCAAAAATAAAGGATTTTCGTTAACTTCTGCTGAAAGATATTCATTAGCTTTATATGAGCTTGCTAATGACAACAATCTTCTTGAAAAAATAGAAAATCAATCCTCATCAATCTTAGATTTAATCTCTAAAAGTAAAGATTTTTCTAATTTTGTTAAAGATCCTACATGTAGCAAAGAAAATTTATTAAAAGTAATCGATAATATCTCTGAAAACAATAAATTTGAAAATCTATTAAAAAATTTTTTAAGATTTTTGATAGTAAAAAGAAGGTTTTTTTATATTGAGCAAATTCTTAAGAGTTTTATCGAAATTTGTTCAAAGAAAAGAGGAGAATTAAAAGCTGAGTTGAAATCAGCAAAAAAATTATCTAGTGATGAAATTTCAAAAATTAATGAAGAGTTATCTCAAAATTTTAGCTCTAAAATAAAATTAAACTACA
>NTJL01000011.1 GCA_002457485.1 Pelagibacterales bacterium MED-G42 | reverse complement strand
TAAAATTAAATTCATAATCAAAAAGAAAGATGGCTCAAAGATAAAAAAAGGTTCTTTAGTTGCTTTAATAAAGGGAAATGCAAAAAATATATTAATAGCTGAAAGAGTTGCTTTAAACTTTTTATCTCATATATCCGGCATAGCAACTAAAACGAATCAATTCGTAAAATTGGCTGGTAAATCTAAGATTTGTTGTACACGTAAAACAATTCCTAATTTAAGAGTAATACAAAAGTATGCTGTTAAATTAGGTGGAGGTATTAATCATAGATTTAATCTAAGTGATGAGTATTTGATTAAAGATAATCATATAGCTTCTTCAGATTTAAAAAGTTTGGTTTTGCTTGCTATTAAAAATAAAAAAGGAAGAAAAATTACTGTTGAAGTTGATAATCTAAAACAACTAAAAACTATTGTAGGCTTAAAATTTGATACTGTTTTATTTGATAATATGTCTAATAAAAATTTAAAAACAGGTGTTAAGATTGCCAATAAATATTATGAAACAGAAGCTTCAGGGAATGTTAATCTAAAAACTGTTAAATTAATTGCTGCAACAGGTGTAAACAGAATTTCAATTGGATCCATCACACACAGTGCCACTGCTGTTGATCTAAAATTAGAAATTTAAGATAAAAATTTATAAAGATTGGGCTTAAAATAATTAGGTCCTTTCATTACTTTACCCGAATCATTATAAATGGGTTTTCCGTTTTCATCTAGTTTACTCATATTTGAATTTTGAACCTCTTCAAAACATTTATCTAAATCAATTCCAAGAGCGTGTCCTGCTCCATATGTTACGTATAAAATATCTGTTAAAGCGTCTGCTACCTCTAGCAAATCCTTATTATTGAAAGCTTCTTTTAATTCTTCTAACTCCTCTTTAATTAGATCTATCCTTAATTTGTTGATCTTATCAGTGCTAAATGATGGCTTTGTTTTGACTTCTTGTCCAAAAGTTTTCATAAAAGTTCCTACTTTACTAAAATTTGACATATTGCTCCTGTATGTTTTTTAAAATTTATTGTATGTTAATAATTATTTATTACTTGAGAATTAATCAATGAAATTAAGAAAAGAATTTGACAGTATTGGAGGTATAAATGTTCCAAATGATAAATATTGGGGGGCATCAACTCAAAGATCTAACAAATTTTTTAATATTGGTAAAATTTTAGTTAATATTTCAATAATTAAATCTATAGCAATTATAAAAAGATCTGCAGCAATAGTGCATTCGAAAGATAGATTAATTATTAATAGAATTTCCAAAGCAATTATAAAAGCTTCAGATGAGGTAATAAAAGGTAAATTAAATGAAAATTTTCCTTTAAAAGTTTGGCAAACAGGTTCAGGGACTCAAACAAATATGAATGTTAACGAAGTTATTGCAAACAGAGCGATAGAAATTTTAGGTGGAAAAAAAGGAACAAAGAAACCTGTTCACCCAAATGATCATGTAAATAAATCTCAATCCACTAATGATGTTTTTCCAACGGCAATGCATATTTCTATCGCAAAAGAAACAATAAGTAAAATGTTACCAGGTCTTAAACTTTTAGAAAAAGAATTAAAAAGAAAATCAAATCAATTTAAAGATATTGTAAAAATTGGAAGAACACATTTACAAGATGCTACACCGCTTTCGCTTGGACAAGAATTTTCTGGCTATCATGTTCAAATTAAAAAAAGTATTGAAAGAATAGAATATGCATTAAAAGAAATATTATTCCTTGCTCAAGGAGGAACAGCTGTTGGAACAGGGATTAATTCTAAAAAAAACTTTGATAAAAAAATTGTTAAAGAAATAGCAAAATTTACAAAAATAAAATTTAAACCTGCTCCAAATAAATTTGCTGAACTTGCAGCACATGACTCTATTGTAAATTTCTCAGGTACTTTAAATACTTGTGCGGTTGCATTAATGAAAATATCAAATGATATTCGTTTCTTAGGGTCTGGTCCAAGAGCAGGATACGGTGAACTTATATTGCCAGAAAATGAGCCCGGTTCATCTATTATGCCTGGAAAAGTGAATCCAACGCAATGTGAAGCTGTCACAATGGTCTGTGTTAAAGTTATAGGTAATCACAATGGAATTACTATGGCAGGTTCTCATGGCCACTTTGAATTAAATGTTTTTAAACCTTTAATTGCTCATAATATTTTACAATCGATAGACTTAATTGGAGATAGTACGAAAAATTTTGCTCTTTATTGTGTTAAAGGCATAAAAGCTAATAAAAAAAAAATACAAGAACATCTAGATAACTCACTTATGCTTGTTACTGCTTTAGCTCCACATATTGGATACGATAATGCTGCAAAAATTGCAAAAACTGCATTAAAGAATAATACAACTCTTAAAGAGGAAACTTTAAAAACGGGTCTTATTAATGAAAAGGATTATAAGAGGATTGTTGACCCAAAAAAAATGATTCATCCAGAATAAGCTTTAATTGCTTTATTGATTAAGTTTTTTAGATAAACTCTATTCTGAAGAACATTTTCTTGAGAGACTAATTTATTTAATATCTCTCCTATTTTTTGGTTGGTTTGATTGTCTATTGTTATATTTGAAATTTTAATCATTTCTTGATCAAAGTTATAATTAAATTCAAACTTTATATTTTCTATTTTTTTTCTAAAATTTCTTGGAGTTTGAAAAAATCTATAAATTTCATTATAATTCTTAATATCAATATTCATCTTACCATTAAGAACTAAGTTATTATCATTAAAATAAATTAAACTATTCGAGATTTTAAAATCTGAATAATTTGACCAACTGAAGTTGCTATCATCTAAATCAATTAACCCTTGTCTGATTTTAATATTAAGTAAAAGATTTTTAAGATTTTGATACGGTAAAATTTTTTGAGCTTTAATTACTGATGAAATATTAAGATTTTGATTATTAAAAATCTCAGTTTTTAAAAACTGAACCAATACACTATTGCGATCTATTAAATGTGAAAGTTTCATTTTTTTTACTTCCCCAGATAAATCGAGAAAAAATGGTTTAATAAAAATCTTGCTTTTAAAATTAAAATTCAAGTCTTTCATCTTATCTATTAATTCTAAAACTAACTCGTCATTTTCAAATTTCAAATTTATTAAACTTTTGTTTTTATTGGCCAATATATCAATTACTCCTTTATAAATTTTTCCATCGTAGTCTAATTCACTTTCGAATATCGATTTTAAAAAATTTATTTTAATTTTAGAAAATATTTTTTTTTTATCTTTATTTTTATATATCTCAAAAGAATAAGGAATATTAAAAACTTCATTATCTACATTAAGAATATTTTGTAGTTTTTTTGTGTCATAATGATATTCCATTTTTTTTATCTTATTAATTAATAACACTTCATCTTCATTATTTTTAAAAAAAATTAAACTATCAAAAACTTTAAATTTTGATTTAGAAAAATCATTATCTAAAAGATTAAAAAAAAAATCATAATTTTTTTTATTTAGATTAAATTTTGCATCTTTAATAAAAATGTCTTTAATTTTTAAATTTTTTGAAGAAAAGAAATTATTGATTATTATATTAATACTTAATTTTTTAATTGACGCAAATTCAATATCACCACTAGAAATTTTTACGTTTTCGAATGTGTAACTTGGCAATGGGAGCAATTTATATTTCATGTCTGTTGAAAAAATAAATTTTATATCGTATCTATCTTGTAGTTGATTCTTTACTAAACTCTGAATTTTGGACTTATTGTATAAAATTGGGATTGATAAATAAGTTAAGCTTAATATAATAAATATGATTATTGATAATAAAACTCTATTAACACTAATAAATTGTAATTTATTACCTTTTTTTTCATTTTGGTCTAATTTCTTTAGAATTTTTATATTAAGATTATTTTTAAAAAGACTAATATTTTTTTTTAACTTTGATAAATAACTATGTTTATTCATATAAATTAATGAAACTTATAAAGATATATTTTAAATGATAAACTCTGATTATCTAAAAAATTTAAATAAAGCCCAAAAAGAGGCCGTAATGCATCTAGAAGGTCCACTTTTAATTGTTGCTGGTGCTGGATCTGGAAAAACAAAAGTTTTAACTTCCAGAATCGCTAACATTATCAAAGAAAAAAAAGCATTTCCAAATCAAATTTTAGCAGTGACTTTTACTAACAAGGCTGCAAAGGAAATGCAGAATAGAGTTAGTGGTATTTTAGGCAAGACAGCTATAGGTCTATCCTGGCTAGGAACTTTTCATTCTATTTGTGCAAAACTTTTAAGAAAACACGCTTCTGCAGCTAATTTAAATTCGAATTTTACAATAATAGATACTGATGATCAAATAAGGCTTATCAAAAACATTTGTAAGGCAGAAAATATTGATATCAAACAATTGTCCCCAAGATTTGTATTAGCAATAATTGATAAATGGAAAAATAAAGGTCATTATCCATCAGAAGTTATCATTAATAAAAAAGATGTTTATGAAAAAACTATTTTACCACTTTATAAGACTTATCAGCAAAAATTAACAGATTTAAATTCCTGTGATTTTGGAGATCTTATTTTGCATACAGTAAAAATTTTAGAATTCAATTCTGATATTAGAGAAATTTATTCAAAAAATTTTAAGTACATTCTAGTAGATGAATATCAAGACACAAATTTTATTCAAAGTAAATGGCTAAATCTTTTATCAGAAAATAATAAAAATATTTGTTGTGTAGGTGACGATGATCAATCAATTTATAGTTGGCGAGGTGCAGAAATAAAAAATTTTCTAGAATTTGATCAAGTTTATAAAAATACAAAAGTGATTAGACTTGAACAAAATTATAGATCTTCACAAAATATACTATCTGTCGCCTCAAATTTAATATCTTATAATCAAAATAGAGTTGGAAAAACTTTAATTACTACAATGGATGAAGGTGATTTAGTAAAACTAAACTGTTTTAAAAATGGTAAAGACGAAGCAATTGGAGTATCAGATGAAATTGAAAAAAAAATCAAAAATAAATTTTCTTACAATAATGTAGCAATACTTGTAAGAGCTATATTTCAAACAAGAGAATTTGAAGAGAGATTTTTAAAAATTGGCATGCCTTATAGAATTTTAGGGGGTACTAAATTTTATGAGAGAGCAGAAGTAAAGGACTGCATAGCTTATTTGAGATTAATTCATCAAGAAAAAGATGATTTAGCTTTCGAGAGAATAGTTAACAACCCTAAAAGATCTATAGGTGATAATACTTTGAAAAATATTCATGAGTTTTCTAAAAATAACAATTTAAGTTTAGAGAGAGCATCTATTAAAATGCTTGAAAAAAATTTAATTAAACCCAAAACAAAAATTGGATTAACTTCATTTATTAATTTGTTAAATAAGTGGAGAAATGATTTAGAAATTAAAAAATTTAATCATATTAAAATATTACAAGTAGTACTTGATGAGTCTGGATATTCTGCAATGTTAAAAAATAAAAAAGATTTAGAAAATGAAAATAGATTAGAAAATATAAAAGAACTTTTAAGTGCCATGAAAGAATTTGATAATTTAGAGAGTTTTTTAGAGCATGTCTCTCTAGCAACATCAATAGATCAAGAATGGGAAGGGGAAAAAATTAATATGATGACGATGCATGGAGCTAAAGGCCTTGAATTTGATGTAGTTTTTTTACCAGGATGGGAGGAGGGTCTGTTTCCTCACCAAAAATCTATTGAAGAAAAGGGACAAAATGGCTTGGAAGAGGAAAGAAGATTAGCTTACGTAGGAATAACGAGGGCAAAAAAAAGAGCCATAATATCTTTTTCGATGAATAGATTTTATCAAGGAGATTGGATAGATAGTATGGCATCTAGATTCATAGAGGAATTACCAGAAAAAAATTTAGAAAAAAATTCTTTCTTTGATGAAGAGCCTAATGAAGTTGACGATTTTGATTTTAATCAAGATTTTGAAATTGAAGAAGGTACTAGAAGTCCTGGATGGATTAGATATCAAAAAAGAATAAAATGATAAAAAAAATTAAAGTCTTAAGAAATAAATTTAAAGAATATAATATTGATGGATATGTTATTCCAAAAAATGATGATTATTTTACAGAGTATTCAAAAATTAATAGATTAAAAATCATATCAAATTTTAGTGGATCTGCAGGTATAGCAATAATCTTAAAAAATAAAAATTATTTGTTTACAGATGGAAGATATTCAATTCAAAGTAAAATGGAGTGTGGTAAAAACTTTAAGATTACTAGTTTTGAAAAACTGATTAATTGTAATCTATTTAAAAATTTAACATTAGGTATAGATCCTAAATTATGTACATACTCTCAAATAAAAAGATTTTTTTCTAAGCACAATAAAATAAAGTGTATAAACTCAAATTTAATTGATGAAATTGAAAAACAAAAAAAAAAGAAATCTATTCCTTTTTTTTCATTACACAAAAAAATAGTTGGGGAAACTACAAATTCAAAATTGAATAAAATTTCAAGATATCTTAAGAAATTTAAAGCAGATTATATTTTGATAAGTGCGCCTGAAAATGTTGCTTGGATATTAAATATTAGAGGTGGTGATTGTCCCAATAGTCCAATTCCAAATTCAAGATTATTAATTAGTAAAACAAAAAAAATTTTTTTAATAAGTGAATTAGAAAAATGTAAAAATCTAATCAAAAAAAAAATTATCAAATTTAATGAATTAATAAATATTAATGAGTTTCAAAAAAAAATCTTATTACTTAAAGGTAATAAATTCATAATAGATAATAATTCTTGCTCAATTTTCTTTGAAAACATCATAAAATCCAAATTTGAAATAGTCTCTAGAGAAGATCCCGTATATCATTTAAAATCGATCAAAAATGAAGTTGAAATAAATAATACTATTAAGGCTCACATTAAAGATGGGGTTGCTTTAACAAAATTTATTTATTGGATGAAAAATATAAATAAAAAAAAAATTTCTGAGGTGCAAGCTCAAGATAAATTAGAAAATTTTAGAAAAATGCATAAAAGCTATATTTATCCAAGCTTTGATACAATAGCGGGAGCAGGAAAAAATGGAGCTATAGTTCATTATCGAGCAAAAAAAGAAAATTGTCGTGTTATAAGAAATAAAGATATTTTTCTTTGTGACTCTGGGGGTCAATATAAATACGGAACAACAGATGTAACTAGGACAATCTGTTTTTCTGAGCCAAAACAAAATATTAAAAATATTTTTACTAGAGTATTAAAAGGTCATATTGCTGTAGCTACTTCAAATTTAAATAAATTCAATATAGGAAAAAAGATAGATGCTAGAGCAAGAAAATTTCTAAAAGAAAAAAATCTAGATTATGCTCATGGAACTGGTCATGGTGTTGGTTATTTTTTAAATGTGCACGAGGGACCTCAATCAATAACAAAAATTAATAAAGTAAAAATAAAAGAGGGTATGATTTTAAGTAATGAACCAGGATATTATCTAAAAAATAAGTTTGGAATTCGCATTGAAAATCTTGTTTATGTAAAAAAGGAAAAAAATAAAATCTTCTTTGAAAATTTAACTATGGCCCCTATTGAAAAAGATTTAATCAATCATAGATTATTGACATCTTTTGAAAAAAACTATTTGTTTAGATATCATTTAAATGTTTATTTTAAAATTTCAAAATATTTAAACATCCAAGAAAAAAAATGGTTAGCTAGTTTTATTTAACATATTTAAAAATTGATTTTGATCTAAAATTTTTATTTTAAGTTCTTTAGCGCTTTCAATTTTTCTTTTTGTAGGTTTTTCACCTATAATCAAATAATTTAATTTTTTTGAAACACTACTAACAGTTGTTCCAGAATTCTCTTCTATCAAAGATTTGATTTCTGCTCTACTTACACCAATTAGTTTTCCTGTAACTAGAAAAGTTTGGTCTTTTAAAATACCTTTTTTATTTTCTACTTTTGTATTTTTAATATCTAAAATTTTTTCTAATGTATTTAGTACAATTATATTTTTTTTATTTGTAAAAAATATTTTTATTGAATTTACTTGAGTTTCACCTATTCCATCGATATTTAGTAATTCATTAAAATCATTATTTATAGATAAATCTTTAAATCTAGAAAAGGATCTAAAGTATTTAGATATCAGTTTTGCATTTTCTAATCCAATATGCCTTATTCCCAAAGCATAAATAAATCTTTCCAACGATATTTTTTTTTTTTTTTCGATTGAATACTTAAGGTTTTCAACTGAAAGTTTCCCCCACCCTTCCAATTTTTCTATTTGGTTAAAATCTAATATAAAAATATCTTGTGGAAATTTAATCAAATTCAATTTATAAAAATTTTCTATAATCTTTTTACCAAGACCATCAATATTAAAAGCTTCTTTTGATACAAAATGTTTTAATTTTTCAATTGAAATTTTCTCACAAAAATAATCTTCACTTGAACACCTTCTTACAGCGTCTTTTTTTTTTGTAGTACGGTTATAGTCTTTAATTGTAGTTGATCCACAAGAAGGACATTTATTAGGGAAACAAAATTTAAAACTTTTTTTTCCTCTCTTACTAAAATCAACTGAAAGTATATGGGGTATTACATCCCCTGCTCTTTCAACTGTTACAGTATCCCCTATCCTTATGTCTTTTCTAATTATTTCGTCTTCATTATGCAGTGTGGCATTAGATACTACTACACCTCCAATATTTATAGGGTTTATTTTTGCAACTGGCGTCAAAGCACCTGTTCTTCCAATTTGGATCTCAACATCTAAAATTTTTGAAATTGCTTTGTTAGATGAAAATTTATGAGCAATAGCCCATCTAGGAGCATTAGCTACATTACCAAGCCTTTTTTGAAGAACAAAATCGTTTACTTTATAAACAACACCATCAATATCAAAATTTAAATTTTGCCTTTTCTTTTCTAATTTATCATAATTTTTTAATAAGTCTTTTATTCCAGTTATCAGTTTATTTTGTGGATTTGTTTTAAATCCCCATTCACTTAGTTTTTTTAAATATGTGGATTGATTTTCTATTTTTAAACCTTTTTCAAAACCAAAAGTATAAGCAATAAATTTTAAAGGAATTTTACTTGTATCTTCTGAATTTTTTTGCCTTAATGATCCAGATGCCGCATTTCTTGGATTAGCAAATTTTTCTTTTAAATTTTCAAAATCACTATTTTGTATAAAAACTTCACCTCTTATATCAATTTCGTCTGGAAAATCTTTTTGTAAAATTATTTTTGGTATATCTTTTATTGTTGCTAAATTTTTAGTTATATCTTCACCCTCTTTACCATCACCTCTTGATAATCCTTTTATAAATTTTCCACCTTTGTAAGTTAACGAAGCGGAAATACCATCTATTTTAGGTTCGGCACTATAAGAAATTTGAAAATTTTTCTTTATTGAAAGAAAATTAAATATTTTCTTTTCAAAGTTAATCAAATCTTCTTCTGAAAAAGCATTTGCAAGTGATAGCATGGGTGTTCTATGAGGAGATTTATTAAAATTTTTTGAAGGTTTGAAACCAACGATTTTTGATGGTGATTGTTTATTTTGAAGTGAAGGATTTTTTTTTTCTAAATCTAAAATCTCTTTTTTTAATTTATCGTAAATCTCATCAGATACTAATGGTAAACTTAAATCATAATAATTTCTATTATAATCATTAATTAATTCAATTTTAGATAAATATTGACTTAATATTTTTATTTTTTTCATTTTAATCAAAAAGAGATTTGAATGTTCTTTTAATTATATTCCCTTCTTTCTTATCAAGTCTCTTTTTTTTTTGATTTTTTTCATACTGTTTATCAAAAACAGCATAGGATTTCTTATACCATTCAGATGATTGATAATTATAACCAAGAAGATAAGCGTACTTTTCTGACTCTTCATTCAAACCCAAAACATAGTATACTTCTACTAATCTATGTAATGCTTCTTGAGCATAAATCGTTGTTTCATAGTCATCAATAATTTTTCTAAATCTATTAATAGCTGGAATCCATTTTTTTTTTGAAAAATAGTATCTTCCAAGATACATTTCTTTGGAAGCTAAAATATTGTCAATTAAATCTAATTTAAATGTAGCATCTAGAGCATAATCGGTATCTGGAAATTCTTTTACAACATAATTAAATTTTTCTTTAGCTGAAATGATTGATTTTAAATCTTTTTTTTCATCTACAATTTGTTCATAGTAAACGATACCCATTAAATAATGAGCATAGTCTATGTTTTTATGTTTTGGATATTTTCTTATAAAAATTTTTAATTCCTCTATTGTATCGAAATAATATTGTTGTGAATAATAAGCATATGCTGCCATAAGAGTTGATTTTGGTGCCCAATCTGATTGGGGAAACATTATTTCAACCTCATTAAATTTTTTGGCTGCATATAAAGCATCTCCGTCCTCTAATTCTTCTAATCCTTCTCTATAGGATTCCAAAATTTGTAACTCTATATTTTTTTCACTTATAATTGAAATTTTTGAACTGTCTTTTTTGGAGCAAGAAAAACAAAAGATAGATAATACTAAAAGTAAAAATAAATATTTAATTTTCATAATAGATAGTTTTAATTTATCAGAAATTAATAAAACTCTCTATAATTTAAGCTATAGATTTTAATAAAGTTTTATTTATTAAAGTATGTGGAAGATTTCTCTCTTTTATTTCAAGGATTGAATAATTTTTTTCGTCTTTAAACGTTTTTCTTAGAAGTTGATTAGTTAAATAATGACCACCTTGGGAACATTTTACACTTGCAATTATTCTAAATCCTGAAGTATATAAATCTCCGATACAATCTAGAATTTTATGGTTAACAAACTCTTTTTCGTTTCTTAGACCGTTTTTATTTAAAATTTCATCATCTTTGACGACAATAGCGTTATTTAAGCTTCCACCTTTAGCTAATCCATTTTTTTTTATTAGCTCAATATCTTCATATAAACAAAAAGTTCTTGAATTATATATATCTGTTAAATCATCTTCATATACTTTGACTTTGTTTCTTTGATTTCCAATAACCTTATTTTTATATTTTAGTTCAAAATCTATATTAAGACTAAGCGTTGAAGGCTCAATAGTAATAAATCTTTCTCCATCGAAAAATTCAACTTTTTTATTTATCTTAACTATTTTTATAGGTTGATTGCTTATTTCAAAACCACAGGATAATATTTTTTTTATAAATTCTTTTGCTGAGCCATCTAAAATAGGTACTTCTTCATTGTCAATCTCTATTAAAGCATTATCAATTCCCAAACCAAATAATGCTCCCATTAAATGTTCTACAGTAGAAACCTTAGCACCAAATTCATTTTCAATGGTAGTATTCAAAGATGTATTTGTTACATTCATAAAATTTGGATAAACTAAATTGTCTTTTTTAAGATCAATTCTTTTAAAAACTATTCCGTGATTTGGAATTGCTGGCTTGATATTTACGCTAACATTTTTTCCACTGTGAAGCGCAACTCCTTCAAATGATACCTGCTCTTTGATAGTTTTTTGAGTTAAGTAAGACACGATAACTTTTAAAATGTATTATGAAAATTTCAAAAACAACTAATATTACGAGATAAAACAAGCTAACTAAATAATTGAAAAAATCTTTCAAAAAAACCCCCATTTATTTGAATTTTTGGAATTATTTTGATCTCATTAGGGTTGAGCCCTTTTGTGATTTCGTGAGCAATTAATGACATTTCAACATTGTTTTCTTTCATGAAATTTTTTAAATATTTACCACTCATTAAGTGTTTTACTTTAATTTGATACTTTTCTAAAATTTTATCGAATTGTGAAGTGAATTCATCAGATAATGTAATAAATTTTATATCTAGACATAAAAATTCACTGTCTAAATTTTCAATAAAATCCTTTTGTTTTTTTCCATTAAATACATAATTATCAATCAGCATATGGATTATTTCTTGGTTTTGATTATTTTCTTGAAATATATCTCTAGACTCTACTAAAGCCTGAGTTAAATTTTTTTTATTAGTTGTATTATTGATATTTTTTTTTTTAATACTAATATTTGTTTCAAGCTCTAAATCATCCTTAATTATTAAAAATATATCCTTAATAAATTTACCTAATAGTTTTTCAATCTTAAAAATATTCTCATCAAGAAATTTTGTAAGTTCTTTAAAATTTATTTCTGTATAATCATTTAAAATTAAATCGTTTTTATATAAATTAACTAATTTTTTAGTATCAAATAAAAAGATTATAAATTTTTTTTTTTCAACGTATAAATATATTTCGAATTCTGGTTCTTCAATCATTTATAATTATTTGATTTTTTATTCTTGCATCTATTATTTTAATTTGTTGAAGGTCAGATCTATCTAAAAATTCAAATACTAATTGAATTGCGTTATCAATATCTTTAACTGGAAGTTTTACAATAATTTCGTTAATAAATTCAATATCCCATCGACCTGATGCATAGTAATAAAAATTTTTTATATCTTTATATTCAAGTTTTGATACCTCAATAATTTTTTTAAAATGTAAAAATTCATCAATTTTAGGACTACCAAAAATATATGGTAATTCTTTTTGATAAAGTTCATTATTAGAAAATTTTCCGTTTGAACCAATAATAAAATTTACTCCATTATAATTCATTCTAGCCAAAAAATTAGTTTTCTGAATATTAATATATAAAGATGAAGGATAAACTTTAAATATATCGTATTTTTCAACTAAGGTATTTTGGTCAATTATCCTTTGTAATTTTTTTTTTTTTATAAAAAAAATATTTCCTAATTCTAAATTATTAATTCTTTCCATTATTAAATCATTATTATCAATTCCTAGTCCCAAAATGTTTATTTTAGATATATTTGCTAATTTAACTTTGTTAACATCTATATTATGAATTGATCCTAACAAAATTAGTAATAAAAAATAAATTATAAAAATTCTACTTTTTCTTTGCTGCATCTTTCAAGATCCATTTTATTAAGTTGATAAAACTTATTCCTTGATGAGCAGCAATTTCTGGTACAAGTGATAGCTTTGTCATACCTGGTTGAGTATTTATTTCGAGAAGATAAAATTTATTATTATAAAATTTAAAGTCAGATCTAGAAATGCCCCTACACTTAATTATTTTATGTGCCTTTAAAGCGATGTTTAAAACTTCTTTTAATTTATTTTTTGGTAATTTTACAGGTATGATATGTTTAGTTTCAGCTTTAATATCATATTTAGCCTCATAATCGTAAAATTTTCGTTTAGGTTTTAATTCAATTAATCCCAGTTTTTTATTCCCCATTATTGCAACTTGTATTTCTCTTCCTGCGATAAATTCCTCTATCATTACTTGTCTATAAAATTGCATTTTTTTTAAAATATTCATGATGTTTTTTCTAGTACAAATAAATACATTTACACTTGAGCCCTCATTTTTTGGTTTTACTACTACTGGAAACTTTAATTTTTTATTTATTAAATCTAATAAGTCTTTTTTTTTTTTATCAAATGAGTACAAAATTGAATTCGGAGTTTTAATTTTAAATTTTCTAAAAAATTTCTTGGAAATTTCTTTATCCATAGCTATGGAAGATGCTAATACACCTGAATGAGTATAAGGTATTTTAAATCCTTCAAGAATTGTTTGAATATATCCGTCCTCTCCAAACTGACCATGAAGTGCATTAAAAACAACATCAGGTTTAAATCCCTTTATATTACTTGATAAGTCACTATTTGGTTCTGTAATTTTTACTTTATAACCATTTTTTTTTAGTTCTTTTGCAACCTGCAAACCTGTATCAAGACTAATTAATCTTTCTTTTGAAATTCCACCTGAAATTATAAGTATCCTTTTTGTCAATTTATTCTAATATTTTAATTTCTGTTTCTAACTTAATGCCAGTTTTTTTAAATACATTTTTAATAACATATTTTATCAATTTTTTCATATCATCAAACTTTGCATTTCCTTTATTTACAAAAAAATTACAATGCTTTTTTGAAATACAGGCATCCCCAAAAGTTTTTTCAAGTGAAACAGAGTCTTTAATTAATTGCCAAACCTTTTTATCTGTTTGATCAATTGGATTCTTAAAGGTACTTCCGCTAGTTTTAATACTAGTAGGTTGTATTTCTTCTTTTTTTTTTTTTAAGTTTTCCATTTCAGTTTTAATCAAGTTAAATTTTTTTTTATAGCCTTTAAAAGAGGCACTTAGAAAAATTAAATCATTTGGTAGGTTGCTATCTCTATATTTAAAATTTATTTCATTAGAAGGTATTGTTATAACTTTTCCCTCTTTATTAGTTGCTTGAACTGAAATTAATATATCTTTGAACTCTCTACCAAAGCAACCTGCATTCATCTTTATTCCACCTCCGATAGTCCCCGGTATACATGATAGAAATTCAAATCCACCTAAATCATTATTCATTGCGAAATCAGAGAGAGATTTATCACTTACCGCACTTCCTGCAATAATTATATCATTTGATAAAAGAGAGATATTATTAAAATTTTTTGAAAGCTTAATTATAACCCCATCGTAGGTTTTATCTGTAATTAATATATTTGAACCTCTTCCAAGAATAAATATTCTTTCTCTATTATCAATTATTTTTAAAAATTTGATTAAATCTTTTAAATTTTCGGCTTTATAATAAAATTTTGTTTTTCCTCCAATATTAAACCAATTTTTTTTTTTTAAATTGTAATTAAATTTAATATTTTCTTTAAATTCAGAGGATAATTCTTCAAAGTCAATAATCATTTCAACAATTTTGGTAATTCTCTCATCCAAGACGAAATGGTACCTGCTCCCATTCCAATAACAATAGTTTTTCCTTGAATATTGTTTCTAATATATTTAGCTAATTCTAAATTATCATTTACTAAAAATAATTTAACTTTAGAATTTTTAATAACTTCTTTTGCAAAGTTTATATAGCTAAAACCTAACTTTATTTTCTCTCCTGCAGTATAAATTGGAAATAATAAAACTTTATCAGCATCTTTAAAAGCATATGTAAATTCTTTTTTGAGATCTTTTAATCTTGAAATTCTATGCGGTTGAAATATGCATACTTTTTCAAAACTTTTATAGACATTATTTACTCCCTCTAAAACTACTTTTATCTCAGTTGGATGATGTGCATAATCATCAAAAAAATCTACTTTATTATATGTAAAAATTTTATTAAATCTTCTTTCTACCCCTTTAAAGTTATTTAATCCCTTTTTAATATTAGAGTCTGATAATCCTATAGTTGTTGCAACTGCGGTAGCTGCAACAGAGTTTAAGATATTATGAATTCCTAATAATGGAATTTTAATTTTTCTTATCAATCTTTTTTTTTTATTTGGTAAAGTTATTTTCAAATCATATTCAGAAAATTGCCTAAATTGTTTTATGTTTTTTACACAAAAATTAGATTTTAAATCTATACCATAAGTTAAAAAATTTTTATTCTTCAATTTCTTAATTAAATGTTTGTTATTTTTATCATCTATGCAAATAAAAGATTTACCAAAAGATGGAACTTTTTTCACAAAATTGATAAAATATTTATTTAATTCATCTATTGAGTCATAGAAATCCATGTGTTCTCGGTCTATATTTGTTATTATTGAATATGTTGAAGGAATATGAATAAAACTTCCATCAGATTCATCAGCTTCTAAAATAGACCAATCACTTTTACCTAATTTAGCTGAATTTTGAATTGAATTGATTACACCACCATTAATAATAGTTGGATCTATTTTTGTTTCATGAAAGATTGAAGTTATAAGAGAAGTTGTGGTCGTTTTACCATGAGAACCTACAACAACAATATTTTTTGTGAGAGAAACTATATGAGCTAGCATTTCTCCTCGTTTATAAATAGGAAGCTGTTTTTTTTTTGCCTCCATTAATTCAGGATTATTCTTTTTTATAGCCGATGAAATAACAACTATAGTTGCTTTATTTATATTTTGTTTTTTATGTCCAATTAAAATATCTATTTTTTCTTTTTTCAGTCTATCAATATTTTTATTATTTGTTATGTCGCTACCTTGAACCCTAAAACCTTTTCTTTTCATTATTAAGGATAATCCACTCATACCTATGCCACCAATGCCAATAAAGTGAATTATTTCTGACTTTGCTAATTTAATTTTCATTTATTATATCTAATAAATTTTGATTAACATTATTCCATGTATTTTGGTAATTTAAATTTTTTAAATTATTTCTTTTTTTAATAAATTCATCTTTATTTTTAATTATACTTATTAATAATTTACCAAATTTTTTTTTATCAAAATCTATTTGATTAATAATCCAGCAACAATCTTTATTCTTATAATAATTAGCGTTTTCTAGCTGATGATTATCCTTTGAATTAGGTAATGGAATTACAACGAAAGGAATATGTAAATGAGCAATTTCAGCTAGGCTTGATGCTCCTCCCCTCGTAATACACAAATTAGATTTATTTAAAAGTAAATTTAAATTTTGATCGAAATTAAAAACTAAATTCTCAATTTTATTATCTGAATAAAATTTTTTTAAAAAATTTAAATTCTTTTTACTTGTTTGGTGAATTATTTTTAGTTGAATAAATTTAGAAATCTTTAAAATTGTTTCATGTATCAATTCATCAAAAATTGAAGCTCCTTGACTCCCTCCAATTATCATTATAGTAAATAGTTGATCATTTTTAATTTCACTAGAACTTTGATAGTAATTTTTACTAATAAAAGGATTTGAAATAACTATTTTATTTTTGAATTCATCTGGAAAACCAAGAATATTTTTATCATAACAAATTATTTTATTACTAAAATTTAAAAAAAATTTATTTGCTCTTCCAATAATCATATTTGGTTCTATTAAAAATATCTTTAATCTAATTACTTTTGCAGCTAAGCATAATGGTAAAGACATATAGCCCCCTGTTGAAATTAGTATCTTTATATTTTCTCTTTTTAATAGAATTAAAGATTTTAAAGTTAAGAAAAATGTTTTTATAATTGAAATTGGTACAAAAATAATTTTATCAAATTTTGGAGTATCAATTACATAAATCTTATGATCATTACTACTTAAGTATTTTAAGCCTCTGAGATCAGTAGAAAATTTTATATCATATCTATTTTTTAAATGATCATGAATAGTTAATGCTGGCATTACATGTCCGCCCGATCCTCCAGTAGAAATTAATATTTTTTCTTTCATTTTAACTATTTAATTTCCTTTTTGTTAAATTCAAAATAATTCCAGATAATATTGATATACTTACTATTGATGAACCTCCATAACTTAAGTAAGGCAAAGTCATTCCAGTAGTTGGAAACAATCTAATATTTACTCCAACATGAATTGTTGCTTGCATTAAGATTAAACTCACACAACCTAATAAAACTAGTTTAAACTTTTCGTTCTTTTCATAGTTAATTTTTTTAAGGACCATATAAATTAATACTAGAAACAAAATTAGTATTAAAATAATAGCAACAACACCAAACTCCTCAGAAATTACAGAGATAATATAATCCGTATGTGCTTCTGGAACTCTATTTTTTAAAGTACCTTCTCCAATTCCTTTACCAAAAAAACCACCACTTATTATTGACTCTATCGCTTTATCAGATTGAAAATTATGATTTCCTATATCTCTATTAAAAAAAGAGAAAATACGACCTTGAATATAATCAAACTTAGGGACAAAAATAACTAGATACATAAGTAAAAAAAATACAAATAAACAAAAACCTAATAGAAAAATAATATTCATACCTGAAGTAAAAATTAATACAGCCCAAGTAAAAACCACAAGGAGTGTTTGACCAATATCTGGTTGCATAAATAACAGTAAAGCAACAACTGATATTATTGAAAATGATACAAAATATTTAAAATAGAGATTAGAAGTTTTGTTGCTGCAAATTATTGTAGATAAAACAACAATCAAAAAAGGTTTTAATACCTCAATAGGTTGAAATCGAGGCAATAAAAAGAAATCAATCCATCTTTTTGATCCTTTAACTTCTACACCAATTATAGGCACTAAAAATAATGTGGTAAATGTAACAAAAAAAAGAATTATTGAATAAGTGAATAATGTATCAGAATGGATAGAAGAAAAAATATAAATAATGAAGATACCAATAAAAATATACATTAAATGTCTAAAAAAAAAGGAATAACTATTTGTGTCAAATTTGTCTGAAGCAATCAATGAAGTAGAAACAAGCGAAATAAATAAACCAATAAAAAATAGTAATGAAATTAGAAGAAAAATTGATTTATCAATATTTTTCCACCACTGATAATAAAATTTATAAAAAAAGCTGTCAATTTGCATTAATAAACTTTTTAATTAAATTATTAAAATATAGGCCTCTATCTTCAAAATTTTTAAAATTATCAAATGACGCTCCTGCTGGACTAAAGAAAATAATATTCTTAATTAATTCTTTTTTTCTAATATCTATGAATATCTTATGCAAAATATCATTTAATGTATTAAAATTATTAAGAATGATTTTATTACCTAGACATTTTTTAAAATCATTATGGTGATTTCCAAAAGTATAAGCCTTAAATTTTAAGCAATGCTTTTTTGATAATTTAAACTTATCCCCTTTTTTAGGAATACCACCTAAAATCCAATAAACATTTTTTAAACCCCTAAGTATATTTTCTGAGGATGCAAAACTTGTTGACTTGGAGTCGTTAATTATAATAAGATTTTTATTTTCAAATATAATTTGTTGTCGATATTTAAGCCCTTTAAAATTATTTAAAGTTTTAATCAAACTTTCATATTTTAATTTTAAAATTTTTGAAATTCTTAAAATAAAAAATAAATTTTCCCTATTCCCAAACGATAAAAAATATTTATTATTTAATCTATTTAACAAACTATTATTTCTTAAAGTATCTACTTTAATAATTTTTGGATTAAGTTTTATTCTTTTAATTTGCTTAATAATAAGAGGGTCATGTTTATTTATTAATGCTACAGATTGATTTGACTGGGATTTTAATAACTTAAATTTTGCATTAATATAATTCTTCAAATTACCATGTCGTTCTATGTGATCGGGGCTAATATTAAGTAATATTGAGTATTTTGAGGTAAATATCTTACTATATTCTAATTGATATGATGAAGCCTCAATTACAAATATTGTTTTTTTACTAATTTGTTTTTCTGATAGTGCGGGGTTACCAATATTTCCAATTAATCTTACATCATATTTTTGATCTAACAATACGTCATATAAAATTTTAGCAGTTGTAGATTTTCCATTGGTTCCTGTAATTGTAATACTTTTATTTTTATAAAATGAATAGAATACATCTAGATCAGTGTATATTTTTGAAAAATTTTTTTTTAAAAATTTACTTAATTTACAATTATTAATGTCTATTCCAGGACTGATAATAATTTTTTCAAAACTATACCTGAATATTTCATTTAAGTTAATAAATCTTTTATTTAATCTTGAATAATTTATTTTTTTTATAAAATCGTCATAAAGGTAAACGTTTGATTTATTATTTAAAAATTTAAAAGAGGATATTCCACTTTTACCAAGACCGTAAATTAATATTTTTTTTCTTAAAAAAATATTTTTATCTTCTTTCATTATCTTAATTTGAGAGTTGCCAATCCTACCATAGCGAGGATAATTGAAATAATCCAAAATCTTATTACAATAGTCGACTCTGGCCATCCTTTTTTTTCAAAATGATGATGTATTGGTGCCATCTTAAAAATTCGTTTGCCAGTTAACTTAAACGAAATTACCTGAACCATTACTGAAACTGCCTCTAGTACAAATAATCCTCCTGTTATTGCCAAAACTATTTCGTGTTTAGTAATTATACCTACAGCACCTAGAGATCCTCCGAGAGCTAGGGAGCCTGTATCTCCCATAAAAATTTTTGCTGGAGGTGCATTAAACCATAAAAAACCTAAACAGGATCCTATTATAGCTCCACAAAAAATTGATACTTCTCCTGTACCTTCTATGTATGGTATTTGTAAATATTCTGAAAAGACAATATTTCCTGTTACATAACTTATAAATGCAAAACAACCTGCAACTAAAATTACTGGAACTGTCGCTAAACCATCAAGGCCATCAGTTAGATTTACAGCATTAGATGCTCCAACAATCACAAACACAGAAAAAGGGATAAAAAACCAACCAAGATTAATTACTAAATTTTTAAAAAATGGAAAATATAAATTAGTAATTTCTTGATACTCAACAAAATAAACAAATAAAGCAATTCCAATTAACGATAAAAAAATTTGAATCAAAATTTTAAACTTTGAAGAAATACCTGAGGAATTATTGAGCTTAATTTTTTTATAATCGTCATAAGCACCAAGTAATCCAAATGAAATTGAAATATAAATACAAAAAAGTAAGCTTTTATTTGATAAGTTTCCCCAACATAAAACGGAAATTAATAATCCAAATAGGATTATGACTCCACCCATTGTTGGCGTACCAATTTTCTCTAAAATATGTTTTTCTGGTCCATCATTTCTTATAGGATTTAATATTTTTTTATCTGAAAAAAAATTTATAAAAGGTTTGCCAACAAACAAAACAATGATTAATGATGTAAACAATGATAAACCTGTTCTAAAAGTTATATATTTAAATACGTTTAAAAAACCAAAAGTATCAACAAAACTTATTAAAAATTGATAAAGCATTTATTTTGAACCTTTTATATTATTAACTATACTATAAAATCCTGTCGCATTTGAGGCCTTAACCATTAAATAATCACCATTATTTAATCGACTTTTAATCAATTGATCAATTTGAGAATTTTTTTTTAATATTTTTCCTCTTTTAAATTTAGAAATAGAATTAAATGTAGATAAAATATTATTCCCCTTTACATAGACTTTATCTATTTTAGTTTTATTAATCACATGCCCAATAGATCGATGGAGTTTTTTTGAATATTTTCCAAGTTCTAACATGTCACCTAATAGTAAATATTTTTTTGAATTTTTTGAATCAATCTTATCAAAATTAAGAATTGCAGATTTAAGCGACAAAGGATTAGAATTATAACTTTCATCAATAAGGTTTAAATTTTTGTTATTAATTCTAATTCTTGATATATCGCCTCTTCCCTCAGGTGTTTTAAAATTCGTAAAAATATTTTTGCTTAATTTAAAAATATTAAAAAATATATCCAATACAGTAATTGTTGCTAAAATATTATAAATATTACTTTGAAAATTATTTAAGATCATAAAAGAAAATTTTAATTTATGTACTTTAATATCCGCTTTAAACTTTTTACCAAATTTTTTAATACTTAAAAGTTTTATATTTGCATTTTTACTTTTTATACCGAATGATAAAATCTTTAAATTTTTTTTGAGTGCTATCTTTTTATGAAGAGAAAAATAGGTATCATCTGCATTTAAAATAATATAACCATTATTTTTAGTATTATTAATTATTTCAGATTTTGCTAATGCAATTTGCTTTAAATTCTTAAAATTTTTAGCATGTGCATAATTTACATTGGTAATTACACTAATATCTGGTTGAACTATTTTTGATAAATAATCAATTTCTCCTTTTTTATCCATTCCAATTTCTAAAACGCCATAATCATCCTTTTGATCTAAATTAAAAAGACTTAAGGGCACTCCATACTTATTATTAAATGATTTTGGCGAAATATTTACTTTAGAGATTTTTTTTAATGAGCTTCCTAATAATTCTTTTAATGTTGTTTTTCCACTACTGCCTGTAATAGCGATAATCTTTGTGTCTATATTTTCTCTAAATTTTTTAGAAATTTCAATTAAAAATTTCAAAGAATTTTTTACTTTTATCTGACAAGAAATTTTATTATTTTTATTGATATTATTTACTATTGCTAATGATGCTTTTTTTTTAAATGCTTGGTTTATGAAATGATTTCCATCCCTTTTTTTTCCTTTTATTGCAAAAAAAATATCCTTATTTTTAACTTCTTTAGAATTAATTCTAGCCTTTTTTAAATTAATATTCGATTTTATTTTTTTATGTAGTGATAAATCATTAATCAAATTTATTTTTAAATTGTTAGATAATGTTAAATTTTTTATTTTAATTGAACTCAGAATTTTTTTTCTATCAGAAAAAAAGATTTTTTTATCTCTAAGCTCCTGAGTATTTTCATGTCCCTTGCCAGCTACAAGAAGTATTTCTCCTGTCTTTAATTGATTAATTGCCTCTGATATTGCTTCAGATCTACTAGGTATTTCAAATATTTTTTGTTTCTTTATACCATTCTTTATTTCTTTTCTTATTTTATTAGGATTTTCAGACCTCGGGTTATCATCAGTTAAAAAAATTTTATCTGATAAATTATCAGCTATTTTTCCCATTTTAGCTCTTTTATCGTAATCTCTATTACCTCCACATCCAAAAACTAATAAGATTTTCTGTCCAGGAAATTGTTCTTTTAAGTTTAAAATACTTGTTTTTAAAGCTTGAGGGGTATGTGCATAATCTAAAATTACTTTAGATCTATTTCTTATATTTCCAATTCGTTGTAGCCTACCCTCTACAGGTTTAATCTTAGATATGACGTTAAATATTTTATTTAAATTAACATTGCTTATGCTTGCAGAAATAATTGCCATTAGTATATTTTTAACCTGAAGTTTTCCTATCAAATTTAGTTGAATTCTTTTTATTGAGTTTTTGTATTTTATATTCAAAATTTGACTTTCTCCTTTAAACTCATGTGATAGAAGTTGAAATTTATTTTTTTTATCTGTTAAAGAGTAGAGGTTAAATTTATTTTCATATGAAATTTTTTTAATTCTTTTAAACTGAGGTATTTCTTGATCAGTTATTATATTACCTTTTTTTTTCATTAATTTTTGAAACAGGTAAAGCTTTGCTTTTAAATAATTTTTTAAATTTTTATGATAATCTAAATGATCTTGTGATAAATTTGTAAATATTCCAGTATCAAATGACAAACCATCTAATCTATTTTGTTTTAATCCATGACTAGAGGCTTCCATTATTACATTGTCTATCTTTTTTTTTTTTAGTTTACATAGTAAGTTGCTAAGTTTAAGAGGATCTATTGTCGTGTTTGAAAGTTTAATTTTAGTATAATTTGATTTTACTCCTAAGGTACCAATTGATGCAACTTTTTTGTTATTAAGATTTAATATTTGAAAATAAAAATCTGATATAGAAGATTTTCCATTTGTACCCGTAACAGCAATTAAATTTTTAGGAATTTTATTATTTATTTTAAATGAAGTTTCAGCCAACAATTTTCTGATATTACTTGTTTGAATAAATAAAATATCATTTTTAAAACCATTTACCCTTTTTTCAGTTATAATAATCTTAGCTCCATTTTTTATTGCAGAGGAAATATAATTATTTCCATCAATTTTATTACCTCTAATTGCAAAAAAAATATAATTTTTTTTCACTAAATTACTGTTAAATGAAATTCCTGAAAAAAAAATTTTCTTATATTCTTCTTTTAAATTTTGAAAATAACTACCCAGATACATAATCAATTAATTTCAATATATTTTGTGGCTAAAATAGGCCCAATTTTATCTATTATCTTTCCAGCTACCTCCACTGAAGTCCAGCCAGCTGTATTATATGGAGTCCCTGTTTGGGTTCCTTTCTTATGTCTATAAGTGTAAACATAGCTGCTAGAAGTTTTAGGAGAGTCTAACATTACAATAAAAACATACTTTGGATCAGAGGATGGAAATATTGATGCAAATGTATTTATTTTAGTCCTAGAGTATTTGCCATCTACGGGTTGTTGAGCAGTCCCTGTTTTTCCTGCAATTTGATAGTTTTTAACATCAGCAAGTCTAGCAGTTCCTTCCTCTAGGTTTACAATTTTTCTTAAAGCATTAACAACTTTTTGAGATACTCCTTTCTTAAGTAATCTGTCTCTAGTCATATTATTTGAAAAATTAGTTTTAACTAAAGTCGGCGTTATATCAAACCCTCCATTAGATAGTATAGCGTAACCTTTAGCTAATTGAAGTATCGTAGTAGTTACACCATGACCATAAGATGCTGTAGCTAATTTACATTTTCCAAAATTAAAATTTTCTTGTTCTGCTACCTCCTCAATGTCAAAGTTAATTTGACTAAGAACACCAATTTTTTCTAAAAAAGATTTAAAGTTTTCTGGTCCAATCTTTTGAGCGATTCTTACTGATCCTATATTTCCAGATCTAATCAAAATTTGTTCTGCAGTCAAATTTGATGGTATATCTTCATCATATTCTTTAATCGTAAATTTACTACATTTAATTGATTTTGGTAAATCTGAAAATTCTGTTTCTGGTTCAATTAAATCTTCATTTAAAGCACTGGCAAATGTAAAAGTTTTGAAAACTGACCCAAGTTCATATTTACCTTTTGTAATTCTGTTTATAAAATTTACATCTGTAATATTCTTACGCTCATTGGGATTAAAATCAGGTAATGAAACTAGAGAAATTACCCCTCCGTTTTTTACGTTCATTAAAATTGCAGCACTACCCTTGCTTCTAAAAATTTCTTGATATTTAGATAATTCTTTACGTACTAAAAATTGTATATCTTTATCAACAGTAAGTTTGACTGGTTTATTTGAACTTAGTAGAGTTTTATTATAGGTTTTTTCTAAACCTGAAATTCCATTATTATCGTCATCAATTTGACCAATAATATGACTAAAAAGATTTTTTTGAGGATAAATTCTTAAAATCTTTTCTTCAGGTTTAATAGACTTGTCGCCAAGTTTCATTATTTTCTCATAATTTTCCTCAGAAATTTTTTTCTCAAACCAAAAAAATTTTTTTGTATCTAGCTGTTTTTCTATTTTTGCAAAATTTTTCTTAGGAAATATATTTTTTAAATTTATTAATAATATTTTTTTATCAATTACCTCAGATGTTTTAATTCCAATATCAATTGAAGTCACTGTTTTTGCCAAATAGTTACCATTATTGTCAACAATATCTGCTCTAGAAAGTTTACTATTAAATATAGAATTATCTTTTTTATCATTAAGCTTGGATTGTCTTGAACCAAGATGAATTAAATGTATTGAATATATTATATAAATAATAAAAAAGATAAAAAAAATAAATGCAACTCTATTAAATTCGATATTTAAAATATTTTTACTTTTTTGATAACTAAAACTATTTTTATTATCCTCAATAATAATTTTTGTCTTTAATCTATCCATTATTCTTCTGTTAATTTTAAGTCTTGGAAAACTTTAATTTTATCTATCGTTTTATATATTTTGATATCTTCTATATCTTTTTGTATTAGCTCGTCCTCAAAATATAGTGATTGGTATTCCATTAGCTTTTCAGCTGAACTTAAATAATTATACTCTAATAATATATTTTCAAAATCGGAATTTAAAAATCTTATATTTTCATTCAAAATAAAAATCTCATCTTCAATTCTTTTTGTGGAATTTTTTATTACTGCAGTTGAAAGAACTAATATAATAATTAATGAAATTAAGATAACCTTATTCAAAGTTTATCTCCAAAATTTTCTATCTCTAATAAGTGCTTAAATTGATTAAGAATATCTGTCTCAAAGTTGTAAAAATTTTTTTTTTTAATCACAAATCTTAATTTTGCAGACCTTGAGGATAAATTTTCACTTAACTCTTTCTTAGAAGCAATTATTGCTTTTTTTTGTTTTAATATAAATAAATTCTCCTCTTTATTATTAATTGGAATATACCTCGATACACTTTTGTTTTCAGATAGGCTTCTAAAAAAATGTTTAACAATTTTATCCTCTAACGAATGAAATGAAACAACAATTAACACACCATCTTTTTTCAAAACTTTAACAGCATTTATAAGTCCAAAAATGAGTTCACTAATTTCTTTATTTACAAATATTCTAAGTGCCTGAAATATTTTTGTAGCACTATGTACTTTAAAATTTCTTTTTCTTTTAGTCTTATCTATAATCTTAACCAGTGTTTGGGTATCAATTGTTTTATTTAATCTTTCTTTAACGATATTTTTTGCAATAAATTTACTTTCTTTTTCATCTCCAAAAAACTTAAATATTTTCTCTAGCTCTTTCTCGTTAAGTTTATTAACAGCATCTTCAGCTGAATAACTATTTAATCCCATCCTCATATTTAAGTTACCAGTTGTTTCAAATGATAATCCTTTTTTTGGATCTTTTATTTGTGTATAGGAATATCCTAAATCAAATATTATACCTTTTATATTTTCATTTTTAATTTTAAGATTATTAAGTTGGCTGAATCTTATGTTTTTAAAAACAAACCTATCACTAAATTTTAGTTTTATTTGATCAGCTTTTTTTTTACTATCGATATCTCTGTCAATAGCTATTACTTTTGTATTTTCAAATTCTAAAATTTTTCTTGAGTAACCACCTTGTCCAAATGTACAATCTATAAATGTGCCACCATATTGAGGGGTAATAATACTAATTATTTCATTTAGTAGTACCGGGTAATGCTTCTGCATTTTTGGTACTATGGTGGCTTCCATTTATTTCTATGAAGACCATTAATTTTTTTGTCTTCTTAGGAATGCTGGTATCTCAAGATCATCATCTTCTTGATCTTGTTCGAGGGTTGACGATATTGAAACGTCAGGATCAGAGTTTTCTGATTCTGAACTAAATAAATGTGGCGAATCTGTTTCTACACCAAATTCCTTTAGATCGTTTGAAACTTCCTCGTCAGTACTTTCTTCAGTTAAATTTACTGGTGGAGCTTCCATTGCCTCCTGAGCAAATGATTTCTCCATTTCATTGATGGAATTATCTTCAATAATACTTTCTGTGTCAAAATTATCATTGGATAAGGTATTTTCGTTAGTAATGCTTGGACTTGAAGTGTCTGTTTGATGCGCATGAATAGCTTCATTTTCAAGTTTTAAAGCATTAGCTCCATGCGAAATCGGATTAGAATTATTGTTAGAAAAATTAAAATTCAAAGATGGGGATGTTCCTATGTTAGAAAAATCTGAATATCCGGGATTTCTATTTTGTATTCTATGAACCATATTTATCACTGATTTTGTTTCAGGTTGTTGTCCATCTAATGATGTTGCAACAATTGAAACTCTCATTTTTCCATCCAGTTCTGAGTCTGTGATTGCACCAATTATTAATTCAGCTTCAGGATCAACTTCTGCTCTTACTTTATTTACTGCTTCATCAACTTCAAATAGTTTAAGATCTTTTCCACCAGTAATATTGACTAATAAACCTTTTGCTCCTTTCAAAGTATAGTCATCTATAAGAGGATTGCTAATTGCCATTTCAGCAGCCTTGGTTGCTCTACCCTCTCCTTCAGCCTCTCCTGTACCCATCATTGCCTTACCCATGGATGCCATCACTGTCTCAACATCTGCAAAATCAAGGTTAATTAAACCAGGTCTAACCATTAAATCTGTGATACTTTGAACTCCATGCATTAAAACATTATTTGATAGATTAAAGGACTCTTCAAATGTTGTTTGTTCATTTGCAATTTTAAATAAATTTTGATTTGGAATTACTATTATAGTATCAACATGTTTTCTTAATTCTTCCAAACCTTGTTGTGCTCTTCTCATTCTTGAGGGGCCTTCGTATAAAAATGGAAGAGTTACAACTCCTACAGTTAAAATATTCAATTCTTTAGCTGCTCTGGCGATAACATGAGCAGCACCAGTGCCTGTTCCACCTCCCATACCTGCAGCAATAAAAACCATATTCGCACCTTGGAGTGTATTTATAATTTCGTTTAAAGACTCGTCAGCTGCTGCTTGACCAATATCTAATTTTGCACCAGCGCCTAATCCTTTGGTCAGATTAAGGCCAATTTGAATTCTTGATTTTGCTTTACTTAATTTTAAATCTTGAGCATCAGTATTTACAGCAATGAATTCTACTCCTTGAAGATTGTGTTCAATCATTTCATTTATTGCATTACCACCTGCTCCACCTACTCCTAATACTAACAGTCTGGGTTGTAATTCTTTTATTTCTGGTGCTTTAAAATTTATAGTCATCTTTTATTCCCCCTCATTGTTATTTAAATGTTTTTCCCATTTAAGGTTGGCTCTATTAATATTTGCTTTTTTTCTTGCTGTTACCTTAAATTTTTCAAATGCAGTTGGTTCCCATATTTGAAAGGTTTGACCTTGACCAACAAACAACATATTATTTTTTATTTTTGCATATTTTAATAATTTTGATGAAAGTAAAATTCTACCCTCACTATCAAATTGTAAATTAATACTTTCAGCTAATATTGAGGTTGAGAAATAGTCTCTTTTTTCTTCAAAAGGATTTAAAGAGTCTATGGCAGAAGAAATTTTTTCAATTCTATTTTGCGAACATGCTTCAATTGAAGCATTATTAAATGATGGATAACAAATAACACCATTATATCCTAAGTTTGAAAGATGTGACCTAAAACTAGCAGGCACAGATACTCTCCCCTTTTTGTCTAATTTGTTTTCGTAAGTAGATAAAAACATATATTTTAAAATTCATAAATTCCTTAATTGGGAATATATGGGAATATATGGGTAAATGAAATAACTGTCAAATCATGAATTTATATGATTTTTAGTGATATTTGTAATTATTACTGCTAGCAAAATAAGATATATAAATGTGAATAGAATAGAAATATTTTGATCTACTGATTACTAATAGATATTATTAATCTTTTAGATGGATAGCTTACATTTTATTTTGAAAAAAAAATTATTTTGCCAGATAAACTGTAAGCCGGGTTCTGTCTTTTAAATTTACCATTTGTCTAGGCTCAAGATCACTCTTAAGCTCAAGCAACTAACCCTGATGACTAGCCAAGGATGGCTTTTAGTTTTTAAACAATGTCATCTCTACTTAGTCTTGCTCCCAGTGGGGTTTTCCAGCGTTCATTGTTACCAATAGAACCGGTGTGCTCTTACCACACCTTTTCACCCTTGCCATGTTATGG
>NTJL01000010.1 GCA_002457485.1 Pelagibacterales bacterium MED-G42 | reverse complement strand
ATTTTGTTTTTTATGCATAGTATAAGTAACCTGCTTTCTATCCTGTGGTGATATAGCAAACCATAATGTCAAGAGATCACCCTGAGCATATCTTCCATACCTTTTGCTAGAAACACTCAACAATTGTCCCCTCACTTTAAGCTCGTTGTGATTTTCACAATTATTTGCAATAAAGGTTGTTCCTATATACCCAGCATTTCTTAAATCTTTCGTGATTAGTAACAATGCATCTCTTGCTGTAGTATTTACTTTAGCTTTTTGTGAAACTGCTTCGTATGATTTTGTATAATAATTATATGCAGAAAATGCAGCTGCAACTGAAATTAAACCTATAACGATTGCAACTAGAACTTCTGCTAGAGTAAAACCTTTTTTATCAATCTTCATTTTAAAATTACACCTAAAAATTTATTTCTCTTTCCGTTGCCAGCTGATAAATTAATTCTAGCTCGAGTTAACCCAGAACTAGTTGAAATAAATGTTCTTTTGTAGTCTCCAGATTTACATTCTGGTTTTTTCTCTTTAAATCCAGATCCTTTATTAAATTTTATGAAATCTTTTTCACTAAAATTTTTCTTCCATCTATCAATTTTTCTTGCATGAAGAGTTGATGGAGAGGATGCGGAATAGGTACAACCCACGTTAATGCTACCATAATTTGAGGCGTTATAAGGATCACCAATCATATCCTCTAAAACCATTTCAGATAAAAAATTCATTTTATTTTTTTCAATAGATCGATCCATTGCTCCTATTGAATAAGCAGAAAGTTGCATCATAGCAACAAAACCTATGCCAATAATAACCATGCAAACTAATGATTCTATAACTGAGATACCTTTATTTTTTTTATCAATCAATTTTTATCCAAGTACTTTTATTTTTTAATTTGTAAACTTTAGTATTTATATTCTTATCTACTGTAACTTTATACATATTATCTTGTCTCGCTCTATAAGAGCATGAGCTTTGTGTAGTGTTTCCCTTAGAACATATTGTAAAAACATTAACAATTAAGCGTGTTTCTGGATCTCTTTCTGTTTGATTGCCCCCGTAATTAAGTAATCCATCACTCGTCATACATAAAACAGTTCTGCTTGGTGATATGTGTACAACGTAATCACTTCCACTTGTTGGGAATTTTATTGTTTCCATATTAGTTTTTCGAGAGGTTCCTGATTGTCTATAAGCACAAGAGTTGTTTCTTTTATAGGTATTATTTGTACTTAAGTTTTTATAAGTATTTCTAAAATTTTCATTACTCATTGTATAAACATATACATCTGTTTGTAATGTAACTTGTACCATTCCATACTTCCCACTCTTCACTGTAGATTGCATTTCGTTTAAGTATCCAGCTGTTTTTATCGCTTCTGCTTTTACTTCACGATCATTGATCCACTTAATTACATTTGGATATGCAATCACTGCAAATATTCCTAGAATTAAAATTACAACTAATAGTTCTATTAACGTAAATGCTTTAATTATTTTTGTCTGCATGAGAGATTTGTCCACTTGCAATTAAATCCTCTATAGATTTTTCCATAGAAATCATTCCTTCCCTAGATGCTGTTTGCATTACAGAATGAATTTGATGGATTTTTGCATCTCTAATTAAATTTTTAATAGGTGCATTACAAACCATAATTTCAAAAGCACCAACTCTACCTGAACCATCTTTTTTCTTAAATAATTTTTGAGTAACGACCATGTTTAAGGACTCTGCAATTTGTGCTCTTATTTGTCCTTGTTGCTCTGGAGGAAATACATCTATAATTCTATTAATTGTATTTGGTGCTCCACTTGTGTGCAATGTTCCAAAAACTAAATGGCCAGTCTCAGCAGCTGTAAGAGCTAAACTTATTGTTTCTAGATCTCTAAGCTCTCCAACTAAAATCACATCAGGATCTTCTCTCAATGCAGCTCTTAAGGCATTTGCAAAACTTAAGGTTTGTTTTCCAACTTGTCTTTGAGAAACGATACTTTTTTGATCATGATGAATAAATTCAACAGGGTCTTCTATTGTTATAATGTTTGCAGCTTTTTGCTCATTAATTTGATTGATTATCGCTGCAAGCGTAGTTGATTTTCCTGATCCTGTTGGACCCGTAACTAAAACTAACCCCTGATGAGCATCTAAGAGCTGATATAGTACAGGTGGTAAATTTAATTTATCCATATTAGGAGCTTTAGTCTCAACTCTTCTTAATACTGCTCCTGTACCATTTAAAGTTTTATAAAAATTTGCTCTAAATCTCATGTCTGCAAGCATAATCCCAGTATCAAACTCTTTATCAGCTTCAAATCTTTGTATTTCTTCCTCTGTACAATTTTTTTTTAAAAGAGCATTTAAATCTTCGTCAGTTATTTTACTTTCTGGGATTGTTACAATCTCTCCAAGCTCTCGATAAGCTATATCAGAGCCTCCTCTTAAATGAAAATCTGAGATATCTTTTTTTTCTATAGCTAGTTGATTAATTTTTTCTAACATAAATTTAATATATAATAATTCTGTAGATTATGTAGTTAAAAAGCTCATATAGTATTAAATTAGAAGGCTTATTATCAACTCACCTTTAAAAAAATAAAGCAAAGATGCACAAATAATTGCAGGTCCAAATGGTATCTCAGTTTTTAAATTTTTTTTCTTATTTATTAATGATGGAAATGCTGAAATTAACCCAAATATCGAACCAAAAAATAATATAAACGGTATAGACTGCCAGCCAAAAAAGAAGCCTAAAGCTGACATTAATTTAGCATCTCCTAGTCCCATTGCCTCAATATTTTTTATCCTATCGTATAAAAAAATAATTAACCATATAACACTAAAGCCTACTAAGCCCCCTATAATAGACTGCAAAAAATGCTCGATGAAAACAAATTTAAAATCAGAAAAAAAATTATGAATTATAGCTAAAAATATCAATGTAAAGTTTAATTCATCTGGAATGATAAAGTGTTTAAGATCTATAAAAAAAATCATTAAAAAAATTAATAAAACTATTTGATAAAAAATCACTTCAAAATAATTTTCTAAATAAATAAATAACAAAACAAAACTTATCGCTGAAAATAATTCTACAAAAAGATATCTAGGGCTAATTTTTTTTTTACAACTTCTACATTTTCCATTTAAATTTAAAAAAGAAATTAAAGGAATATTATCAAACCATCTTATTTTTTTTTTACAAAATATACAAAAAGATCTTCCAGTTAATATTCCTTTTTTATCGATCGGTAAGCGATAAATTAAAACATTTGAAAAACTTCCTAAAATTAACCCCATTAAAAAAATAATAATATAATAAAATAGAATTTCTTGGGACAATTTTTATAATTTTACTGATGTAATTATTTGAAGTACTTGGCCATAAACATAATTTAAGAAAACAACTCCATCACTTAAAAATATTTCAAGATTAGGTGTATATAAATAAATTTCCATTACGATTTAAATAAAGATTTAAAACATGAGATAAAATTTTTTAAATTTTCAGGTTTCCAAATAAAATAGATTAAATAAGGAATAATTGCTGGTAATACTCCAAACCAAAACCATTCCTCCCAATTAAAACCTAAATAAGTGCCTTTTTTTTTTAGACCATTAAACCAAGTTAAATATCCTATACCAATTATCCAAGCCAATGATAGCGTTATATAAATTTTTATTTTATTCATTAATCAATTATATTAAATGAAGTAAAAAAATATATAACTTTATCTATCTTAATTATTGAAATTTTGTTTATATTTGATGTAAGATTTATTTTTTTTTAAAGACTAAACAAACACCATTGTTGCAGTATCTCATTCCTGTAGGTTTCGGCCCATCTTCAAAAATATGTCCATGATGACCTCCACAATTTTTACAATGATATTCAGTTCTAGCATAGCCTATTACATAATCTGTGCTTGTTTCAAATGCATCTGGCAGTGCTTCATAAAATGATGGCCACCCTGATCCACTTTCATACTTAGTTGAAGAGTCAAATAGTTTCTGATTACAATTTGCACAATGATAACTACCTTCTCTCTTTTCATGGTTTAATTCACTTGAGCCAGGTCGTTCTGTTCCTTCTTCAAATAAAATTAATTTTTGTTCAGAAGTTAGATTTTTATTTATTTTCTTAACCATTCCTATTTTATTTCTCTTATTGGTTTACCTGATATGCAGGCCTCAAGATTTTCAATCATCTGAGTATAATAAATTGAGTAGTTTTCTGCAGTTACATATCCAATATGTGGTGTAAGTAATGCATTTGGCAAAAATCTTAATTTATTATTTTCTGGCAGAGGCTCATTTTCATAAACATCAATTCCTGCACCCATTATAAGATTAGTTGATAAAGCAATGATCAAATCATCTTCATTTACAATTGGCCCTCTAGCTGTATTGATTAAAAAAGCAGTTTTTTTCATTTGATCAAACTCTTTCATGGTAATACAATCTTTATACCTATCTCCCCCCTGAACATGAATTGATATATAATCTGATGTTTTAATTAAATCATCCTTACTAGACGGAAGAACATCCAATTCTTTACATTTATTTAAATCTAAGTTTTCACTCCAAGCCATAACTTGCATGCCAAATGCTTTAGCAATTTTGGCGACTTGAGAACCAACATTGCCTAATCCTATTAATCCGATAATTTTTCCCTTTAGCTCAAAACCAACAGTAGTTTGCCAATATCCTTGATACATATTATCAACTTCAGTTTTTAAATTTTTAGTTAAGCCTAAAATTAATGCCCACGTTAATTCACATGTAGGATTACTGTTACTCTCGGTACCAGAAACAATAATTTTTCTTTTTTTAGCTGCATCTAGATCAATGGATTTATTTCTTAGTCCACTTGTTATAATAAATTTTAGTTTATTTAAATTTTCTATTAAGTTTTTTGTAATTGGTGTTCTTTCTCGCATTATAAGTAATGCTTCAAAGTCTAATAATTTATCAATTGCATCAGCTTCATCTAAAAATGGCTCACTGAAAATCTTAAATTCATACTTGCCAGATAATTTTTTTAAATCCACAAATTCTTGTGATATATTTTGATAGTCATCTAATATTGCAACTTTAAGCATTTATAATTTTTTTATTTGATAAAAATAAACCTAATATAATTAATATAGAACCAATTAAATGAAAAAATAAAAATTTTTCTTCAAAAAAAATCATAGCAAAAAATGTACTAAACAGTGGGATTAATGACAAAAATATACCGGCTCTATTAGCCCCAATAATTGAAACTGCACCTGCCCAACAATAATAAGAGCCAATGCTAGGGAATATCGCAACATAAAGTAAAATATAAAAAAGATTTAAATTTATTTCTATAGAGTGTCCCTGATTTAATTCGAATAAAAAAGCTGGTGCCAACATTATAAGCCCAAATGTACATGTAACCTGAATAAGTGCTAGCAATGAAATTTCAAAATTTCTTTTTCTTAAAAAAGCGGAATATACACCCCAAGAAATAATAGCTACAATCATAAATATATCTCCCTTATTAAAATTCAAAGAGGTTAAAATATTCAAATCAAGTTTAGTGATAATAGCTAATATACCAAATGTTGATATTAAAAGACCAGATAGTTGGAATATATTAGTTTTTTCTATCTTAAGTAAGAAGCAAACTAAAATTATTGTTGCTGGTACCGCAGTATTGAAGAGTGAAGCATTAATTATTTGGGTATAATTAAGTGCTTTGTATGTGAGTGAACTGTATAAAAATACACTACAGAGTCCTAGTAAAAACAGTAATTTAAAGTTTTTTAATAGTATTTTTTTTAATTTGAATAACTCCTTGTAAGTAAAAGGTATTAATATTATCCAGACTAATAACCACCTTAAAAATGCTAGTGTAAAAGGAGCTATATTTTCAATAAAAGCAATTTTACCAACATTGAAGTTACCTGCCCAAAATAAAGTGGCGCATACTACCATAAAATAAGCTTTGGTATTTTTGCTCACTTAGCTAAATCTTAATGAGCTATAAGGATCTAGATTTAAATTTGTATTTTCGTTAGCTATCATTCCTGATATTATTTTTCCAGATATCGGTCCTAAAGTCCATCCCAAATGGTGATGGCCAAAACAGTAAAAAATATTTTTATATTTTTTTGATGGTCCAATAACTGGCAAAAAATCAGGTAAAGTTGGTCTAAAACCAAGCCATTCGTCTTCGTGTGCTGGCAAATTATCTAGCATGTATTTAGCATTATTTATTAAATTTTTAACCCTAGATTTTGAAATAGGATTATTTAATCCTCCAAATTCAACCGTGCCCACAACTCTTAAACCTTGTTCCATTGGAGTAATACCGAATCCACGATTAGAAAATATTACAGGTCTTTTTAATAAATGATCACAATTTTTAAAATGCACATGGTAACCTCTTTCAGTATCTAATGGAATTTTTTCACCTAAATTATCAGTTAATTTTTTTGAAAATGCACCACAAGCAATAACAACTTTGTCAAAAAAATAACTTTGAGTATCTGTCTTTAATATTGGTTTTTCATTATCAAAAAATATATCTTTAATATTAACTTTATTAAATTTTCCACCTTTATTTAAAAATAATTCAAAAAGCTTTAAAAGAATTTTTTTCGGATTTCTTGCGTGTCTTGCATAAGGATAATAAACGCCAGCATGATAAATTGGTTTAATGTTTGGCTCCAGATCATGAATTTCATCTTTAGTAACTAATTGTTGTTCAACACCTAACTCCTCTCTTACTTTGATTTCTAATTCACGACTTTTTAAATCTTTATCATTCCAAATATAAAGTATTCCTCTATTCTCAACCAAACCCTCTAAATTAATTTCATCAAACAATTCATCATATGCAGGTAAGGCTAAGTCTAAAATCTGATGCATATTTTTTGCAGTGTGCATCATTTTTTTTGTTGAAGAGTTAATGATAAATTTTAAAAACCAAGGAATCATTTTTGGAACATAATTCCACTTTAACGCTAAAGGTCCTGTAGAACTTAGAAGCATTGCGGGAACATCAGCTATTACATCTGGTCTATTTAATGGGACAGATGCATAGGGTGAAAAATGTCCTGCATTACCATATGATGCTGTTTGACTTCCTGGATTATCACGGTCGAAAATTGTTACATCAAAACCTTTTTTTTGTAAAAATAATGCGTTTGAAATGCCTTGAATACCTGCGCCAACAATTCCAACTTTTATATAATTTTCCATAAATATATATACAGTTATTAAAATAATTATTTAAAGTGACAAATTATACATATTTATAAGTAATAGTTATGCAATATTTTGATTGTGATGAATTTTTGCACTCATTACAATTCCAAAACCAATCATTGTTGCTAGCATTGATGAGCCTCCATAGGACATAATTGGTAAAGGGGAACCCACTATTGGTAAAAGTCCTAAAACCATTGAAAGATTGACAGATATATAAACAAAAATTGCAAATGCAAAACCAAAACAAAATAATTTAGCAAATGTACTTCTAGTAAACATGCCTATTTTGATAATTCTTAAAATTATAATTATATAAATTAATAGGAGTAAAATTGAACCTATAAATCCAAATTCTTCGGAAAATAAAGTAAATATAAAATCAGTATGTTTTTCTGGTAAAAAATCTAAATAACTTTGGGTACCTTTTAAAAAACCTTTTCCATAAAATCCTCCTGAACCGATAGCTATTTTAGATTGTATAATTTGGTATCCTGCACCAAGTGGATCTCTATCAGGATCTAAAAAGGTCAAAATTCGTAACTTTTGATAAGGTTTCAAAAATGAGATGATAAAAGGCAAAGAAATTAAAAAACTAAAAAAAGAATAAAAAAAATATTTTATTTTTACTCCACCTAACCATAAAACAGCTAATCCACTGAGTGCAATTAATATTGAAGTACCAAGATCTGGTTGAGATAAAACTAAAATCATTGGAATAATAATAGTAACTATCGGAAGTAATAAAGTGGTAAATTTATTAACATCTTCTGTTTTTAATCTATGATAATATTTTGCAAGACATAATATTATAGCTATTTTCATAAGTTCGGATGGTTGTAATGCTATCAAATATAAATTTAACCATCTTTGTGAGCCAGATACTGAAATACCAAAATAAGAAACCCAAATTAAAAGTAATATAATGATAAAATAAAATAAATATGCACTAATATGCCAAAGCTTTATATTCATAAAGGCAATTATCAGCATCATCAAAAAGAAAACTACTAATTTTATAAAGTGACTTTTAGTATGATATAAAATTTCTCCCCCATCAGTTGAGTACATTACAAATAAACTGATTGATGATAATAAAAGAATACTAATTAAAAGAATGTAATCAAGATCTCTGATTTTTTGAAAAAAAGTAATTTCTGAATTTAGTCTTCTATGTTGAAACATTGGGTAGCTGATTTTTTAATTTTATATTTTCTTTTCTTAGATCATGACGATCTATTATTAATTTAAATAATTTAGTTGCCATTGGTGCTGCATTAGAACTTCCAGATCCCCCATGTTCTACAATAATGCTTAAAGCGTAATCAGGATTTTTATATGGACCAAATGCTACATATAGAGCATGATCTCTATCTTTGTAGGGTATTTGGCTAGTTTCTAAATCAAGTTCACGCTCCCTTTTGCTAATTCTTTTAACTTGTGCTGTTCCTGTTTTACCTGCAAATTGATATTTAGGATCATCTATTCTTGATTTATAGGAGGTTCCTCTAACTTCATTAGTAGAACTAAACATAGCCTGTTTTACAATCTTAATATTTCTAGGATCTTTAAACAATGATTTATAAGAATTGGTCGAATTATTATTCTTAATAACCTCCCTAATTTGTTCAGATGTCAATTGATTATCATCTGTTAAAATTTTTGGTTTAATTTTATATCCTCCGTTAGCGATTTGAGCTGTCATTAAACACAATTGAATTGGAGTAGTTTGTGTATATCCTTGACCAATTCCTGTGATTAATGTTTCTCCTAAAACCCAACCCTTGCCAAGATTGTTTAGTTTCCAACTAGTATTGGGGAATTGTCCAGATTTTTCATTTTCAAAATAATCACCCACTACCTTTTTTCCTAAACCAAATTTATCAGCTGTAATTTTTAGTCTATCGACACCTAGCTTCCTTGCAATTTCATAAAAATAACTATCACAAGATTGTTTCATCGCCTCTTTTAAATTTACAACACCATGCCCTTTTTCCTTCCAGCAATGGAAAGTTTGCTCATACAACTCAATTTTTCCCTTACAATTAACCGTAAAATCTGGGTCAACTACATTGTTTTCTAGAGCAGATAATGCAACGATTGGTTTAATAGTAGAACCTGGTGAATAAAGACCTGATAATGTTTTATTTATTAAGGGTTTTAAAGGGTTATTTCTTATTAGTTGCCAGTCATCTTGACTTATTCCAAATAAGAATAAATTTGGATTATATGAGGGTGAAGAATACATTGCAATTATTTCTCCTGTGTAAATATCCATCACACTTATAGATCCAGCTTTACCCTTTAATAAATCTGCACATAATTTTTGAATTTCTGTATCAAGGGTTAGTCGAACTTTTGTACCTTGCTTGCCTTTTTGATACTCTAACTGATTAATTCTTTTACCATAAGCGTTAACCTCATATCTCTGAATATCATTACTCCCAATTAAATCATTTTCTAATGTTTTTTCTAATCCTAATTTTCCAACTTTAATACCTGGTACAAATCTTTCTTTAATAATTTCATTGTTTAAAATATCTTCTTCATTAGGTTGACTTACATAACCAAGAACATGTGTATAAATATCGTCAAAAGGATAATTTCTAGAGATCGTCATAATTGGCTTCACACCAACTAACTCATATAAATAGTTGTTGATTTTTAGAAATTCACTCCAAGTAAGATTCTCAGATACAATTAAACTTTCCCATGGTTTCAATTGTTGTTTTTTCTTTTTTATCTTTTCAACTTTTTTATTTGAAAGTTTTAGTATTTTTTGTAGTCTTGAAATTAAATAATTAAAATTTTCGACTTGTTCTGGAATTACATGAAGTTGATAAACTTTTAAATTACCAGCTATAATGTTACCAAAATAATCAACAATATTCCCTCTAGTAGGGGGTAATTTCCATTCCCTAATTCTATTTTTATCGGATAATGTTAAATATTTTTTGTTATCATTAATTTGTAAAGAAAATAACCGACTTATCAAAATTGTGAATACTACTATTTTTGCAGCCCCAACAATGAACATTCGTCTATTTATGATGTCTGATTTTCTAATTGAAGAACTTCCTCTAATCATTTTTTCTAATTCTAATTCGTTTTTCGAGCTTATTAAAGATAACCATGAATATTGGGTAAAATAAAAAAGTAAAACCAATGTTAACAAAATATTTTGTATAATTTACGTAAATAGAAAATATCAGGTCTAAAAATATCACTTCAATTGAATTCACTAACAGCAAAGTGAAAAGCAATGATATCCAATCGTTTATAAAGTTAGGAGATAATGTTATATTTCTTAAATACGCTGTTATTATGCAGATTAATAGATAACAAAAACTACTTAACCCCAACGGTAGACCGATAACAATATCATTAACTAAGCCAGCTAAAAATATTATGAAATAAGATAAATATAACGGGTTTTTTAATGTCCAGTAAAATATCAAAATGAAAACAAAATTAAATGAAAAATATTCAATATTTAAATAATTCAAATTGAATTCATTTAAGACTGAAAAAAATAAAATTAAAGTTGGTATATAAAATTGTATTGATTTTAAGAAAGAATTTTTTTCTAGTGAGGACATTAATTGATACCCCCAATCTCATAAGAAACTATTTTTACATAATCTAATTGTTTGAAATCTGAAAAAAAATTTATTAAACTTTTGTTATCATTTTCATCAATTAGCTTTCCAACTGGTAAACCGGGCTTAAAAAGGCCACCTTGACCCGAGGTATAAACTATAACGGTACCCTTCATTGCGTCTCGATATTCCTCCTTTGTATACTCAATAATTCCATAGTTTTGACCCGTGCCTGATAATACTGCCTGCATATCATGTGGTTCAAGAAGGACTGGTATTTTACTATTAAGATCTGACAAAAGAAGAGCTCTTGAATTTGTAAAGTTTACTTCAATTATTTTACCAACCAAGTAGCTACCATCTAAAATAGCCATACCCATTTTAACGTTATCTTTTGAACCTTTATTTAAGATTATTGATTTTAAGTATGGGCTCTCGTTATCAGCTAATACTTTTGCATATATTTCTTTTGATTGAATAGTTTCATCTATTAATTTTCTTAATTTCTTATTTTCTAATATCAAATAATCAATCGATAATTCTTTTTCTCTTAAAGATTTTAATAAGATCTCATTTTTTTTAAATTTATTGAAAAGATCTAAATGATCTGAAATTTTAAAGTAAGAATTAGTAATATAATTTTCTGGTATAGATGTAATATAGGTAAAACGATAAACCAGCTCATTGATGCCTTTTTTAGTGTACTGAATTGCTTTAAAATTAAAACTTCCTAAAATAATAATAATTAATGATAATAATATTAATGTAAGTAAAGAAAATTTTTGCTTATTAGCTTTTTTTAAAAATGCAGATCTAACAGCTATTACAAAATCATCCCTGCTTTCAGCCATTGATCTTAATATTCAGATAACATAGTAGAAAAGGTTTCCTCTTGTTCTAAAGCTTTACCTGTTCCTACGGCGACACATGATAAAGGATCATCTGCTACATGAACTGGTAAACCAGTTTCTTTTGCAAATCTTTTATCAATATTATTTAATAAAGCTCCACCTCCAGTTAAAGTTAAGCCCATATCTACTAAGTCTGCTGATAGTTCAGGTGGTGTATTTTCAAGTGCATCCTTGATTGCATTTACCATTTCTTTTAAAATATCGTTAAGTGCCTCGGCTGTATCTTCTTCTGTAATATTTACTTCTTTAGGTGTTCCAGATCTTAAGTCTCGTCCTTTAACAGCATAAATATTTTTATTTGTTGGAATTGCAGTCCCAATTTCTTTTTTTATTTTTTCTGCTGTGCTATCACCTATCATTAAATTATATTCTTTTCTCATGTAGTTTACTAATGCTGCATCCATTGCATCGCCTGCAACTCTCAAAGATCTTGAATAAACTAATCCACCTAGTGACATAACTGCAATTTCAGTTGTGCCTCCACCTATATCTATAACCATTGAACCAGTCGCTTCAGAAATTGGAAGGCCTGCTCCAATTGCTGCAGCTATAGGTTCTTCTATTAATTGAACTCTTCTAGCGCCAGCTGCAAGAGCACTATCTTGAATAGCTTTTCGTTCTACAGGTGTAGATCCTGTTGGTACACAAATTAAAATTCTAGGATTTGCAAACGTACTTCCTTTATGAACTTTTTTAATAAAATGTTTGATCATTTCTTCTGTAACTATAAAATCAGCAATTACTCCATCTCTAAGTGGTCTAATAGCACTTATATTTCCTGGAGTTCTTCCTAACATTGTTTTGGCCTCATCACCAACTGCTAGAACTTGTTTTTTTCCAGATTGATCTACAATTGCAACTACAGATGGTTCATTTAAAACAACACCTTGACCCTTTACTACCACTAAAGTATTTGCTGTACCCAAGTCGATAGCCATATCTTGGCTCCAAATCTTTCTAATATTTGAAAAAACACCCATAATTTAAATTCCCCTTACTTTTTCATTATTTTGCTCTGTAGGAGCAATTTTTTGTCTTTTTATTATCATTTTATTCAAAGCACTAAGGTATGCATTTGCTGAAGCTACTAATGTGTCTGTATCAGCAGCCTGACCAACTGTTGTTTTGCCATTTTCTTCAATACGCACACTTACTGTTGCTTGAGCATCTGTTCCCTCTGTAACTGCATGAACCTGATATAACAAAAGTTTTACGTCGTGTGGATATAAAACTTTTATACAATTAAAAATTGAGTCTACTGGACCATCTCCAGTTTCAGTGGTTTTTTTAATTTCCCCGTAAACATCAAGTGTCATTTCAGCTCTTTGTGGTTCACCTGTTCCTGCAAAAACTTTTAAGGATTTTAAGTTAATCATATTTTTTTCATACACCATACTTTCGTCAACTAACGCAGCTATATCATCATCATAAACATGTTTCTTCTTGTCTGCTAAAACTTTAAATTTCCCAAATGCTGTTTGAATTATATCATCTGTAATATCTACATATCCTAGATCTGATAATTTTTCTTTGAACGCATGCCTTCCTGAATGTTTTCCCATTACTAGGGAAGTTTTTTTAACACCAACACTCTCTGGTGTCATGATTTCATACGTTTCTCTATTTTTAAGCATTCCATCCTGATGAATACCTGCCTCATGAGCAAAAGCATTCTTTCCAACAATCGCCTTATTAAACTGAACTGGAAACGTTGCATTAGAAACCACCTTTGATGCTTTACTTAATAATTCAGTATTTATTCCAGTATTGTATGGCATTAAATCGTTCCTAGTTCTAATTGCCATTACAATTTCCTCTAAAGCTGCGTTACCCGCTCTCTCTCCTATTCCGTTGATTGTACACTCAACTTGTCTTGCACCCGCTGAAACTCCAGCTAAAGAGTTTGCTACAGCTAAACCTAAATCATTATGACAATGAACTGATAAAACAGCTTTATCAATATTTGGAACTTTATTTTTTAAAGTTGTAATGATTTTAGTAAATTCAGATGGAGTTGTATATCCAACAGTATCTGGGATATTAATTGTTTTAGCTCCACAATTAATTGCAAGTTCAACTGTTTTGCACATATAATCCATGTCAGTTCTCGTTCCATCCTCACATGACCATTCTACATCATCTGTGAAATTCCTTGCGTAAGTAACATGTTCTTTAATACTTTCGTATACCTCTTCTGGTGTCTTATTTAACTTGTGTTTCATATGAAGTGGACTTGTAGAGATGAACGTATGTATTCTAAATCTAGATGCTCCTTTTAGTGCTTCATGACAAGCATCAATATCTTTTTTTGAATGTCTCGATAAACCTGCTGGAATTGAATTTTTTAAAATTTTACTTATTTCTTTAACAGACTCAAAGTCTCCTGGAGATGCAATTGGAAATCCAGCTTCGATTATATCAATTCCCAGCTCATCAAATACTCTTGAAATTTGGATTTTTTCTTCAAGACTCATTGATGCTCCAGGCGATTGTTCACCATCACGCATTGTTGTATCAAATATAAATATTTTATCTTTGTCCATCATAGGTCCAATTTTATGAAAAGTTATAATACAATCTATAATAGAGAATGCAAAATATTTTCTAATATTTATCTAATAATTAGACCATTTCAGGTTTTGATAATATTATTTGTATAAAGACTCAATTTTTGGCATCAGATGCAAAAGTTCTTTTGTGTAATCGTGTTTTGGTTTTAAAAAAAGTTCCTCTGTATTTGAAACCTCACACAATTTACCATTTCTTAATACTCCAATTTTATCACACATTTGTCGTACTACAGGTAAATCATGACTTATAAATAGAATTGTTAAATTTAATTGTTCTTGTAAATCTTTTAGCAAATTAAGTATTTGTGCTTGAATACTAACATCTAATGCTGATGTGGGTTCGTCACAAACTAAAAGTCTTGGTTGAGTTGCTAATGCTCTCGCTATAGAAATTCTTTGTCTTTGGCCACCTGAGAATTCATGTGGATAACGTTCTGCTGATTTCTGAGTAAGTTCAACAGAATCTAATAAATCAATAATATAATTATTCAAATCATTTTTACTTATAGATGAATTATGAAGTTTAATAGGTTCTGAGATTATATCTTTAACTTTTAATCTACCATTTAAAGATGAATAAGGATCTTGAAATATCATTTGTATTTGTTTCCTAAATTTCATCATTTCAATACTCTTTTTTAATTTTGTTACACAGACATTATCAAAAAATATTTCACCTGAAGATGGTTTAAATAAATTAACAATCATTTTAGCAATTGTTGATTTTCCACTTCCACTTTCTCCAACTAATCCAAAGGACTCTCCCTCATTAATATTAAAAGAAACATCATTTACAGCCATCACTGAATTTTTTAAATTTTCAGTAAAAAAATTATCATCAAAACTTTTACTTAGATTTTTGACTTCTACTAATTTTTGTTTTTTGATTTCTTTCTTTGTCCATCTATCTAATATTTTAATATTGTTTTTAACTAATTTTCTTTTTTCTTTGTCAATAATTTTAAATCTTGAAATTTTTTTATTTGTTGGTGGAACAGAGCTGACCAAGCTTTTTGTATAATCTTCTTTGGGGCTTACTAAGATTTCTTTAGTAGCTCCAATCTCTACTAGATTTCCATTTTTCATAACTGCAACTCTATTTGTTGTTTCTGCGATAACGCCCATATCATGGGTAATCAAAATTACTGCTAAATTTCTATCTTTGGTTAATTTTTTAATAAGTTTTAAAATTTGTGATTGGATAGAAACATCTAGTGCGGTTGTTGGTTCATCAGCAATTAAAAGTTCTGGTTCACAGCAAAGAGCAAGTGATATAACAACTCTTTGTCGCATTCCGCCAGAAAATTGATGTGGGTAATTATCAAATCTTTTTTCAGCTTCCTTTATGCCAACTTCTTTAAGTAAATTTATTGATCTATTTTTTGCCTCCTCTCTACTTAAGTCTAGATGAGTTTGTATTGTTTCTATTAATTGTTCACCAATTGTTAAAATAGGATTTAGAGATGTTTGAGGATCTTGGAATATCAAACCTATTTTTTTACCTCTGTATTTAATAATATTATCTGGATCCTTTGATAAATTTATATCTCCTAAGGTTATTGAGCCATTTGAAACTTTACCTGGCTCATCTATCAAATTAATTATTGCATTTCCTACAGTACTTTTTCCCGATCCTGACTCTCCTACTAGTCCTAAAATTTCACCTTTATTTACCTCAATATTTACATTTCTTGCAGCATGAACTACTTCTTTTCTCATCTCATAATTAACACTTAAATTATTTATTTTTAAAAAACTCATTTTTTTAATTTTGGGTTAAGAGTATCTCTCATCCAATCTCCTAATAAGTTAATTGAAAAAGCTAAAATCACTAAAAAAATTGCAGGAAAAAATGTTATCCACCATTCCCCTGAAAATAAGAAATCATTACCTAATCTAATTAATGTTCCTAATGAAGGCGTAGTAGGTGGAACACCTACACCTAAAAAACTTAAAGTTGACTCAGCAATAATTGCTAGGGCAAAACCAATTGTTCCTATTACCAAAACTGGTCTTAAAATATTTGGCAGAATATGTTTAAACATAATAACCATATTTGAAACTCCAATAATCGTAGATGCAGAAACATAATCTTTGTTTTTTTCCACAAGAGTTGCTGCTCTAGATACTCTTGCAAATTGTGGCCATTCAGAAATACCTATAGCAAAAATTAAAACATAAATTGCCATTTCATCATGCACCTCTCTTGAAATTATTCCTCTAGCTATTCCATCAACAAGTAATGCCATCAAAATACTTGGTACAGTTAATTGAACATCAGTTAATCTCATAACAATCATTTCATATTTACCCCCAAAATATCCTGCTGTTAATCCTAGCCCAACACCAAGTATAAGACTAAATATAATTGCTGAAAAACCAACTATAAGAGAAATTCGGGCTCCATAAAGAATTGTAGATAACATATCTCTACCTTGACCATCAGTTCCTAAAATAAATTTTGCTAGCCCATCCTCTGTCCAAGAAGGTGGTGTGAAAGCATCCATTAATGATAATGAAGATGGATCAAATGGGTTATAGGGGGTTATAATCTCTACAAAAAAAGAACAAAAGAAAATTATAATCAATATTACAGATGAAATAATGGCAGTTGGTGATTTAATAAAACTAAAATAAATGTCACTATCTTTAATCCTATTCCAAGTGTTATAAATATTATTATCCACTTGCCACGTCCCCTTTAACTCTTATTCTTGGATCAATAAAATAATATAAAATATCAACTATAAAATTAATCATTACAAATACAAAAGCTATAAAAACTAAATAGGCTGACATAATAGGTATATCAACAAATTGAACAGCCTGAATAAATAAAAAGCCCATGCCTGGCCATTGAAATACAGTTTCTGTAATTATTGAAAATGCAATTAGAGTTCCAATATTTATTCCTGCAATTGTAATTACTGGAATCAAACCATTTTTTAAAGCATGTTTATAATTTATACTTCTTTCGTTAATGCCCCGAGCACGAGCAAATTTAATATAATCAGTTTGTAATATTTCCATCATTTCAGCGCGTACTAGTCTGATGATATAGGTCATTTGAAAAAGGCTTAAAGTTACTGATGGTAAAATAATTGCTTTTAATCCAGAAACAGACAGAAATCCTGTAGTCCAAAATCCTAAATCGACTACCTCTCCTCTTCCAAAAGAAGGTAATACTCCTAAAATAACTGCAAAAAGGTAAATGAATAATATCCCAATTACAAACGTTGGTAGAGATACCCCTAACAAAGATACTGCTAATATTATATCGCTTAAAATTCCTTTTCTTTTAATACCTGTATAAACACCTAATAAAGTACCAGAAATTAGCGCTATTAAAGCAGATATCACTACAAGCTCTATTGTTGCAGGTAATCTCTCTGATATTAATTCTGATACTGGTCTCCTTAATTGGTAAGAAATACCAAATTCACCCTTAGATGCGTTTACTACAAATCTGGAAAATTGAATATGTATAGGGTCAGTTAATCCTAGAGTTTCTCTAAGTTCTGTTCTTTCTTGGTCAGAGGTTTCCTCTCCAACCATGTTGTTAATTGGATCACCTACAAAATTAAATAAAGAAAATGATACAAAGGAAACAACCAACATAACTAGAGCTGATTGAAACAAACGTTTAAAGAAATATTTTATCAATTTAAGAAAATCTAATTATTTAAATACTAGCCCTTTAAATAATATTAAAGGGCTAGTAAAATTTTATTTAGTTAAAGCTAGCAGCTCTGAATAACGGTTCGTTATTTGGTCTGATAGGAACATTAACATCGCTTTTTGCTGCCCAAGAAATTACTTGGTGATGAAGTGGAAGATAAGAAATATCATCTTTCACAATTTTCCAAGCATTTGCTATTGCAGCATTTCTCTTGTCTAAATCAACTTCACCTTCCATAACTCTAATTGCAGCATCCACCTCTGAGTTACTAAAGTTGACTTTATTCCAGCTCGCACCACTTTCATATAGGTAATGAAAAACATAATGGCTATCCAGAGTAGGAACTCCCCATCCAAGCATATAAAAATCACCTTGATCGTCCTTAAGTTCCTTAAAGTGTTTACTTTTAGTTTGTGAAAATAAGTTTACATTAACACCTATTTTTCCAAACATACCAACAACAGCAGTACAGATTGCTTCATCGTTAACATATCTATCGTTTGGACATCTAAGCTCAACATCAAAACCATCAGGATAACCTGCGTCTGCTAATAGTTTTTTTGCAGCATCAACATCGTAAGGTAATCTTTTGTCGAGTTCCTGGGTGTAACCATTTACACCAGGAAAAGTTATTATCCCTGCAGGTTCACTTAAACCTCTCATAACTTTTTTCTTGATCGCCTCAATATCAATTGCTTGATAAAGAGCCTGTCTCACTTCTTTTTTCTTAAATGGATTATCTCCCGTGTTACCAGTTCTTAATTGATCAGCTGCTTGATCCATTCCTAGAAAAATTGTACGCATTTGTGCTGTACTTTCAACTTTATGGGCTGAAGAAGATCCGATACGTGCTAAATCTTGAACTGGTGCATCAGTAACTAAATCAATTTCTCCTGATAATAATGCTGCAACTCTTGTTGCTGCATTTTTAATAGGTAACAATTCAATTTGGGTTACTTTGTTATCTTTCATTTCTCCCCACCAATGCCTATTCTTTTTGAAAACCGTCTTAGTGTTTGGTTCCCTCAAAGTAATTTTAAATGGACCTGTTCCCATAGCATTTGTTGCTGAAAAAGTTTCTTGTCCTGCATCCCAATTTTGTGGTGACATTGCAAAATTTTCTTCTGACCATTTTTTTGACATTATAAAAATATTTGATAACTGGTTTAAAAGAATTGGATTTGGTTTACTTGTTGTAATTATTACAGAATAATCACCATCAGCTTTAACATCTGAGATAGTGCTAATATATTCTTTAAAGTCAGATGTTCTTTGTTTAGCTCTTAAAACACTGAATACAACATCTGCTGAGGTCATTTTTGAACCATCAGAAAATTTTACATCTTCTCTTAACTTAAAAACCCATGTATTTGGATCAGTTGTTGTCCATTCAGTTGCTAAGGCAGGCCCTAGCTTCATATCTACAGCCCTTTGAACTAAAGCTTCATATACTTGTCTAGATACTTGAGTTGTTGGGCCTTCATTTTGTGCATGTGGATCAAGTGTTAGACTATCTCCTTGCATAGACCACTTAATAGTTTTTGCCCATGCAGAAGAAAATCCAAATACTATAACCAAAGATAACAATATTCTTATTAAGTTTTTGCTATTCATTATTCCCCTCTATTTAAATTTATATAGAAAAGTATAAGTGAAATAATAAAAACTTTATAGGCTTAATTATCTAGTAAATTTTAACTTTTATCACTATCGACTAATTTTTTCTTACCAATCCACGGCATCATAGCTCTTAGTTCACCTCCAACTTTCTCAATTGAGTGATCAGCTAATTTTGCTCTAGTTGCAAGGAAGTTTTTTTGCCCATTCTTACATTCATCCATCCAATCTTTAGTAAATTTTCCTGACTGAATATCAGCAAGAACTTCTTTCATTCTTTTTTTAGTCTCTTCTTTATTTACTATTTTAGGACCAGAAACATACTCTCCATATTCAGCAGTATTAGAAATTGAGTAATTCATATTTGCAATTCCACCTTCGTAAATAAGATCAACTATTAATTTAACTTCATGGACAGTTTCAAAATAAGCCATTTCAGGTTCATATCCTGCTTCTGTTAAAGTTTCATATCCATTTTTAATTAATTCTACTAAACCTCCACATAATACTGTTTGTTCTCCAAACAAGTCTGTCTCGACCTCATCTTTAAATGTAGTTTCAATAATTCCAGATCTTCCTCCACCTACTGCTGATGCATATGATAATGCTAACTCTCTAGCTTTTCCAGATCCATTTTGATGTACAGCAAATAAACATGGAACACCTCCACCTTTTTCGTATTCACTTCTAACTAGATGACCTGGTCCTTTTGGGGCAACCATAAATACATCTAAATCTTTTCTAGCTTTAATTAAATCGTAATGAACATTTAAACCATGTGCAAATGCTATACTTGTTCCCTCTTTAACTCTTTGTTCAATATGATTTTTATAAATTTCAGCTTGTAACTCATCAGGGGTTAAAATCATAACTACATCTGCCCAAGCAGCTGCATCTGACAAATTCATTACTTTTAAACCTTTTGATTTTGCTTTTTCAGAACTAGAAGATCCATCCCTTAATGCTACGACAATCTCTTTCACTCCACTATCTTTTAAATTAAGAGCGTGAGCATGTCCTTGGCTTCCATATCCAAAAATAGCTATTTTTTTATTTTTTATTAATTCAACATTAGCATCTTTTTCATAAAACATTTTCATAATTTTTCCTTATAAATTAAATATTTTAGCACCTCTAGTCATTGCAACAGCCCCAGTTCTTGAAGTGCTTATAAGTCCTAAGGGTTTTAACTTGGTATTCATTTTATCTATTTCCCTTCTTAGTGCAGTAACTTGTATTACTGTAGATTTTTGAGTTTGATCTAATATTACTGGATTGTATTTTTTGCAAGCATTTATACATCTATCCATCTTATCCTTATTTCCAACAATCTTAAATAATGCCATTTCTTTAAATATTACATCTTTATCTTCTCTTTTAAAGTCAGCTACTTTATGGACCGGTACTAATTTTTTTAATTGTAATTTAATTTGATCAATTACTTGAGGGGTCCCAGTAGTCACAATTGTAATTCTTGAAATATTTTTAATTGCATCAACTTCTGCCACTGCTAACGACTCAATATTATATCCTCGTCCTGAAAATAATCCCACAACTCTTGCCAATACTCCAGCTTCATTATCTACCCAAACTACAAAAATATGAGTATCTGATTTTTGTTTTTTTGAAGGAACACTATAAGCTGATTTAGATTTAGGCATTAAACTAACGCTTTACCTTTTCCTTTGATCTTGTTGTCTTGTTGATCTTTTGGTCCCAAGATCATTTGATTGTGAGGTTTTCCGGAAGGTATCATTGGAAAGCAATTTTCATTTGGATCGACTTGGCAATCAAAAATTACTGGACCATCATAGTCAAGCATTTCTTGAATTTTATCATCCAAATTAGATGGGTTTTGAGCTTTTATACCTTTACACCCATAAGCATCTGCCATTTTCATAAAATCTGGAAGAGCTTCTGAATAACTTTCTGAATAGTTTTTTTCATGTAATAACTCTTGCCACTGTCTCACCATTCCCATGTATTGGTTATTTAAAATAAATATTTTAATTGGTAAATTATATTGAATAGCAGTTGACATTTCTTGCATAGTCATCAAGACTGAAGCTTCTCCCGCAATATCTATTACTAATTTTTTTGGATGAGCTATTTGCACACCTACTGCTGCTGGTAAACCATAACCCATAGTACCTAACCCTCCAGACGTCATCCATCTATTAGGCTTATTAAATTTATAATGTTGTGCTGCCCACATTTGATGTTGTCCCACCTCAGTTGTAATAAAAGTATCCATTTTCTTAGTTAGTTCATAAAGTCTTTGAACAGCATGTTGTGGTTTAATTCTTTGATCACTGTTTATAAAATTCAAAGAATCTTTACCTCTCCATTTTTGAATTTGCTCCCACCATTTAGCAATTTTTTGTTTATTCGATCTAGTAAAACCATTATTTTTTTTACTTACTGTTTTGTTAATTTTAGTAATTACATTTGTAACATCGCCAACGATTGCAAGGTCAACTTTTATAATCTTATTGATTGAAGAGGGATCGATATCAATATGAACTTTTTTTGAATTTGGGGAAAATTCATCAATCTTACCAGTAATTCTGTCATCAAATCTTGCGCCTATATTAATAAGTAAATCGCAATCGTGCATGGCATTGTTTGCCTCATATGTTCCATGCATACCCAACATTCCTAAAAACTGATTATCATCTCCAGGGTATGCTCCAAGCCCTTGTAAAGTTGAAGTTATAGGAAAGTTAGTTAATTGAACAAATTCTCTTAATGCTTCGCTTGCGCTCGGCCCTGAATTAATTACCCCACCGCCACTATAGATAATTGGTTTTTTTGAATTACTCATCAATTCTACTAACTGATTTATTTGATTTTGACTAAACTTATTGTGTGATTTACCATTTAATTTAATTTCCTTTTTTGGTTTTTTATATTTTGTTTTTGCAAACTGAATATCTTTTGGAATATCGACTAACACTGGACCAGGTCTTCCAGTTGTTGCGACTTTGAAAGCTTCATGCATTATTCTTGGTAAATCATTAATATCTTTTACTAACCAATTATGCTTGGTACAAGGTCTGGTTATTCCTGTAGTATCACATTCTTGAAAAGCATCTGTTCCAATTAAATGAGTTGGAACTTGTCCTGAAATACAAACTAATGGAACAGAGTCCATATAAGCATCTGTTAGTGCTGTCACAACATTTGTTGCACCCGGACCTGAGGTTACTAAAACTACACCAGGTTTTCCTGATGATCTTGCGTATCCCTCAGCTGCATGACCAGCTCCTTGCTCATGTCTTACTAATATATGTTTTATAGATGAATGGTTTTTAAGTTCATCATAAATTGGAAGAACTGCTCCTCCAGGATATCCAAAAATATGTTTTACTTTTTGGTCTTCTAAACACTTAAAGACAATTTCTGCACCTGTATATAATTTTGACATTTTGCAATCTAGCTGAAGTTGTGCTCATTGGTCAAGTTTAGATTGAATTATTTAATTTTTTTTAAAAATTTATTCATCTCTTTTGGATTAAGTTTCAACCAATTATTCATGTTTCCTCTTGCCCAAGTGCTTTGTCTTTTGGCGTATTGTCTAGTCTTTATTGATATTTTGTCTTTAATTTCAGTTAATTCTTTTTTTTTATCTAGATATTCTTTAATTTCACTAATACCGATGGCTTTATTGACGCTTTTATTTCTTGGTACTTTGAGCTTAATAAATTTTTTAACTTCTTTTATTGCTCCCATCTTTATCATTTCCTCAGTTCTTAAATTAATTTTTAAAATTAATTCTTCTCTGGGATAATCGATGAGAATTTTTAAAAACTGACTTTCATCAAAATTAGAATTTGTATTTTTAAACCAATCAAGTATTGAAATTTTAGTGAATTTTTTTACTTCGTACGCTCTGATCGATCTTTGTGAGTCAGTTGAAACAATTTTGTTTTTAAGTTTTGGGTCAAGAATTAAAAGTTTTTGATAAAATACTTTTTGACCCAGAGCTTTATGTAAGTTTCTAATTTTACTTCTAAGTTGAATTGGAATATTTGGAATTTTGACTAATCCTTCCAAAATAGCTTTAAAATAAAGTCCAGTTCCTCCCACTAAAATTGGAATTTTGTCTCTTTTTTTTACTTCTGCTATTTTTTTAATTGCTAATTTAAGCCAATCGCCAGTTGAAAAATTTCTTTTAACATTTTGAAAACCATATAAATGATGCTTAATATTTTGATAATTTGTCAATCTAGGTCTTGCAGATATAATACTCAATTCTTTATAAACCTGCATACTATCAGCATTTATTATTTCTCCATTAATTTTTTTAGCTAATTTAATTGCGAATTTGGATTTTCCAGATGCTGTTGGTCCTGAGATTAATATAATCTTGGATTGTAAATCCATAATTAATCTAATTTGACACCAATATATCTTCTTTGATTTTGGTTATTATATACTACAAATAAAATTGTTTTTTGATTTGAATTTAACACATTTTGAGTAATCTGTTTTAAATCTTCAATTGATCTAATTTTTTTCTTTTGAGCTTCAACTATTATATCATTATCATTCAAAGTAGTATTTTTTAAAGGACTATTATTTTCTATTTTAGTGACCACTAAGCCTGTAATTTGATTTGGTAATTTTCTTGTTTTAATATCTTCTTTTGTTAAAAGTCTTACTGTAATTTTTAAATTGTCTATTTTTTCATTTTTTTTCTCAAGTGGCTCTTTTTTTTCACTTACCTTAAAATCATCCGAAGTTTCTAATCTACCTAAAATTACATTTTTTATTATTTCTCTTTTATTTCTCCAAATTTTAACTTTAACTTTTTTTCCAACTTGAGTTTTGGCAACTATAGCTGGTAATTCTTTCATTTGGTTTATCTTGACATTGTTAAATTCTAAAATTATATCTCCAGCTTTAATTCCTGCTTTTTCTGATGGACTATTCTCTGCAACACTTGCTACTAAAGCACCTCTTGCCTCATTTAAATCTTCAACATCAGCTATTTCTTTAGTGACATCTTGTATTCTAACACCGAGCCAGCCTCTTTTTGTTTCTCCAAATTCTATTAATTGATTTATAACTATTTTTGCACTATTAGAGGGTATTGAAAACCCAATTCCAATCGAACCATTACGACCTAATATTGCAGTATTAATTCCAATTACATTTCCTTTCATATCAAATAATGGACCTCCGGAATTACCAGAATTTATAGAGGCATCTGTTTGAATAAAATCTTCATACCTAGATAATCCTATAGACCTATTTCTTGCTGAAATTATGCCAGCTGTTACAGTTCCACCTAGTCCAAATGGATTACCTATAGCTATTACCCAATCCCCAATTCTTGCACTATCTGAGTCTCCAAATGAAACTGGAGTAAATTTGACATCCGTTTCAAGCTGTAATACCGCTATATCCATTAAAGGATCTGCTCCTAAAACTTTAGCTTTATACTCTTGATCACCATTAACTCTAACTATTATGTCCTCAGCATCCTGAATTACATGATTATTTGTTACCACGATACCTTTTTCATCAATTATAAATCCAGAACCTAATGCTGAAGATTTTCTTTCTTGTGGAGTGCCAAACTCTTTGAACATATCCTCAAAAGGAGACCCGGGTGGAAATTGAAATGGAAAAGGATTAGTATTAGTAACAACTGTTTGAGTAGTTGATATATTTACGACTGATGGCATTAATTTTTCTGCTAGATCAGCGAATGATTGGGGAACAGTTTTAGAAACTGTGTACGTAGAAAAACAAATTGAAAAGATAAGTGTTAAAAATATAATTTTGGTTTTTTTCATTCTAAGTTTTATTATAATAGATAATTATAAATCCAATAATTGCAAAAATTAACCCACCATTTCTTAATTGACTATCTTGAATTAATTCTAATTTTTTTAACATATTTTTCATTTTTGATGGAAATAAGGCATATAATATTCCTTCAATAAAAAGAAAGAGACCAAAAGCAATGATCAATTCTTTCATATTTTGAAATATTATTGTGTTTTAGGTTTTATATTTCCAAAGAATTTAAAAAATTCACTATCAGGTGATAAAATTAGAGAAGTATCACCTCCGATTAAAGCAGTTTCATACGCTTGCATTGCTCTATAAAATGCAAAAAATTCTGGATCTCTACCAAAGGCCTCAGCAAAAATTTTATTTCTTTGACCATCGCCTTCACCTTTCATTATTTCAGAGTCTTTATTAGCATTTGCTAAAATTACAGAAACCTCTTTATCAGCAGTTGAAGTTATGGTAACTGCCATTTCTGCACCTTTGGCTCTGAATTCTTTTGCCTCTCTTTCTCTTTCAGTTTGCATTCTTTTATAAATTGCATCACTGTTAGCTTGAGGTAAATCTGCTCTTTTAATTCTTACATCAACAATTTTAATTCCAAAATTTTCAGCTTCCACATTTACACCTTCTTGTATCAATGCCATTTGTTTGGTTCTATCTTTTGACAATAAAGTTTGTAACTCTTGTTGACCTAGTACGTTTCTAATTCTCGAGTTTATGATGGTTGATAATCTTGATCTTGCAACCCTTTCATTTCCTACAGAAATATAAAATTTTAAAGGATCTATAATTTCAAATCTAGCAAACGCATCAACTATCAATCTCTTTTGGTCTGAAGCAATGACTTCTTCTGGCGGTGTATCTAAATTTAATATTCTTTTATCTAAAAAAACTACATTTTGAACAAACGGAAGTTTAAAATTTAAACCTGGTTCAACTATAATTCTTTTAGGGTCACCAAACTGTAATACGATCGCTTGATTGACCTCTTTGACTATAAAAATTGAAAAAAAGACTAAAGCTCCTATTACTGCTATTATTGGTAAAAAAATTTTTTTTACATTCATTTTAATTTGTCGCTTTCTTTTTGTTTAGTTCTGGTAGTGGTAAATAAGGTACTACACCGGAACCTGCATTTTTTTCAATTATTACTTTTTCTATATCAGCCAAAACTTTCTCCATAGTCTCTAAATACATTCTCTCTTGCGTTACTTCCTTTGCTTTAGCGTATTCATTATAGATTGAAATAAATCTACTGGCCTCACCCTCAGCTTTAGCAACTACCTCTTTTTTATATGCTTCTGCAGCTTGTAAAATCTTTGCAGCTTCACCTCTTGCTCTTGGGATTACATCATTAGCGTAAGCTTCAGCCTCATTTTTTGATCTTTCCATATCCGCTCTTGCTGCTTGAACATCTCTAAAAGCATCAATTACTTGATCTGGTGGATCAGCTTTTTGAGTTTGTACTTGAGTGACTTGAATTCCACTTTGATATTCATCTAATATCGATTGTATTATTTCTTGTGTTTCTACCTCTATACCAGCTCTTCCTTCGGTTAAAATAGGTTGTATCTCACTTTTAGCAATAACTTCTCTCATTGCAGTTTCAGCTGCAGCTTTTACTGTGCTTTGAGGATCTTGGATCTCAAACAAGAATTTTCCAGCATCCTTAATTACCCAAAATACTGAAAAATCAATATTAACTATATTTTCATCACCTGTTAACATTAAGCTTTCTTGAGGAACATCAGCAACACCACCACCTGTTGAAAAACCACTATCTCTTTCAGACCTAAAACCTATATCCATCCTATTGACTTTTGTAACTTTAGGAGTTTCCACCGTCTCTATAGGAAAAGGGAAATGATAATTAAGACCAGGTTGAGTTGTTTTTATAAATTTACCAAATCTTAAAACTACTCCCTGCTCATCTGGTAAAACTCTATATAATCCACTAGCAAGCCAGATAAAAAGTAAAATCAATAAAACTAAACCTATTGACCTTCCACCTGACTTACTGCCGCCAGGTAAAAACTTATTAATCTTATTTTGAATTTCTCGTATTATTTCATCTATATCTGGTGGAGTGGGCCCTTTACCAGAACCATTTCCTCCTCCTGGAGGAGAGCCCCACGGACTTCCGCCTTTACTTTGAAAATCATCAGACATATGCCAAAGTATATAGTGTCTTTATTTTAAAAAACAAGTAATGATGAAAATATGACAGATAAAAAGCCTGAATTAAGTGACGCAATGAAAAAGAGGCTTGAGCCTAAAAAATTCATTAAAAATCCAATTTTGGGTACTAAATTTACAATTGCAGTTTCTAGTGCCAAAGGTGGAGTTGGAAAATCAACATTTGCTACTAATTTAGCTTTAGCTCTAAAAATAATTGGTTGTAAGGTAGGTTTATTAGATGCCGATATTTACGGACCATCAATTCCAAAAATGTTTGGTATTAATGAAAAACCTAAAAGTGATGGACAAAAATTAGAACCAATTTCTAAATATTCTATTCAGTGTATGTCGATAGGTTTTTTAGCAGATCAACAAACTCCAATGATATGGCGAGGTCCAATGGTAACAAGTGCAATAAAAACATTTACTCAAAAAGTAAATTGGAAAGAACTAGACTTTATAATTGTTGATATGCCACCTGGGACAGGGGATACACAATTAACTTTTTCACAGGAAATAAAAATGGATGGAGCAATAATTGTTTCAACACCACAAGAAGTGGCTTTATTAGATGTAAAAAGGGGTATTAAAATGTTTGATAAACTTGGTGTAAAAATTTTAGGTTTGGTAGATAATATGAGTTTTTTTAATGGAGATGATGGAAAAAGATATAAGATATTTGGAGAAGGTGGTGTCAAGAAAACGGCTGAAGAATTCCAAAAAAAATTTTTAGGTGAAATCCCAATTAATCCTGAAGTTGGCAAATGTGGTGATGAAGGTAAGCCCATAGTAGAAGCTAATCCAGATCATGAAATTTCAAAAATATTTATTGATTTTGCAAAACAAATTAAATCAACTTATCTGTAAGATCAAAAGCAAGCATTAATTCATTCCATTCTCTTTTTGATAGGCCAGAGCTCTCAGCATTTACATTTTCTTGATTAATTAGTTTTTGAATAATAATTTTTCCTTTTGCAGAAACTTCTGTTCCACCAACCCTATAATCCATAAAAGCATCATAAGTTATTGGAACCCATTTTTGAAATGTATCTAACATAATATCTGCATATACTCTAATTTCATATTGGGCATGACTGTCAGCTCTTAATCTTAAAAAATTCATTAGATTTAATAAATCAGTTTTCCAATACCATTGAGTATAAGTGTTAAGTGTTAAATTCATTCGAGCTAATTCTCTTGCTAACCCTTTTTTATTTTCATCAATAGTTGAGCCATCATATCTTTGATTCAACATATTTTCATAATTATCATAAGTTCTTTCAGCATCATTTTTTAATAATTCTAAAACTTCTTTAGCTTGTTCTCCTGTTATAACATCTCCTCTACCTTGCCTATTACTGGATGATTGTGCTGCTAAGTTTTCTGATGATGGTAAATAGAATTCCTTATCTAAGATTGAATACCTGGCTGAGTACTCATTAACATTTGCGGTTCTATGTCTAATCCACTGTCTTGCTATAAATATTGGTAACTTAATATGATATTTTATTTCACACATTTCAAATGGTGTACTATGCCAGTGTCGCATTAAATATTTAATTAATCCCCTATCTGTTGAGACTTGTTTGGTTCCTTTGCCGTATGAAACTCTTGCAGATTGAACAATAGAAGTATCATCACCCATATAATCTATGACTCTTACAAAACCATGGTCTAGAGCTGGAAAAGCTTCATAAAGTATCTTTTCAAGCTCCGGGACTGTTACTCTTTTTGTTTCGGTAGTTTGAGATTGTTGATTTTGAATATCTTCTTGTTGTTCTTTAGTTAATTTCATGAATGTTATTGAATCTATTGTATTTCCTTTTATATTAATAATGTTGGATTTCCAACTACGACGATAAACGAATTTCGTAATAACCATTGCGGACGTGGGGGCAGTACCCACCACCTCCACCATTACAACTTATGGGGGTGAACTAGATTCGACGGATGA
>NTJL01000001.1 GCA_002457485.1 Pelagibacterales bacterium MED-G42 | reverse complement strand
TGCCACTAAGTATTGCTACTTCGTTCGACTTGCATGTGTTAGGCGTGCCGCCAGCGTACGTTCTGAGCCATGATCAAACTCTCAAGTTTAAAAACGGCGCACACTAGCTTCAATATAAATTCTAAGAATAAAATTTATATTTGTTTGAAGTGTGTACGACAAATTTTCGGTAACCTTAACCGTCCACACTTCTCTTCTTAAATTTTTACTTTTTTAATAGCTAATTGAACAAAAAGCTCAATAATCCTCACTTTTTTATTGTGTTAGCAATAACATTTTTGAGAAAGTTTGATGCTTATAGGCTAAAATTAAAGGAAATCAAGCTTTTATGATTAAAAAAAGTTTAAAAAAAACATGATTTTACAGGGTTTTTTTTGATTTTCTTAATCAGCTAAACTAATAATTGCATGTAAATAATTTTCATGTCCAAAAAAATTTCAAAAATAATTAAACATAATTATGAAATTGTAACTTTAATTTTTATAATAATCATAACAATAACTTTTATAACCTTATTTAATTATAAAAAAAATATTGATAATCAAAATTTTAATAATCTAGTCAATAATGTTTTTCTAAAAAAAACTCTTAATCATATTTTTAATAAGTTAGAACCTAAATATAAAGAAGTTAACCATAAAATTAGAGAGGGAGAGACGTTTGATAAGATATTAAAACTTTATTCTATAGAAAATAAAGAAATTTTATTAATTAAAAAAAGTTTATCTAAAGAGATTAACCTAAATAAACTTAATACAAAACAAATTATAAAATTTACTCTAGATCAGGCTAGTAATGAAATTGTTGAATTTATATTTCAAGTTTCAAATACAGAAAAAATTTATTTAAAAAAAGATTTAGACGACAAATTTGATCAAGAAACGGTAATACTTAAATTAGATAAAAAAGTTATTTATAAAGAAAATATAATTTTGCAAAGTTTATATAAATCAGCAATTGATGAAAATATACCAGCAAACATAATTATTGAATTTGCAAGAATATATGGCTTTCAAGTTGATTTTCAAAGAGACGTGAGGAAAAAAGATAAGTTTCAAATGATGTATGAAGTATTTGTTGATGAAAATAGTAAAATAATTCAAACTGGTGAAATTTATTTTGCAAACCTAATACTTAGTGGCCAAGATAATTCATTATACTATTTTGATACTGAGGGAAATGAAGGTCATTATGATAAAAACGGTAAGAGTGTACAAAAAGCATTAATGAAAACCCCAATAAATGGTGCAAGACTTTCATCACCTTTTGGAATAAGAAAACATCCTATTGATGGTTTTAATAAAATGCATAGAGGAACTGATTTTGCGGCTCCAATGGGTACACCTATAATGGCCTCTGGAAATGGAATAATTCAGAAAGTTGGTTGGTGTGGAGGAGGTGGAAATTGTATAAAAATTAAACATAATTCAACTTATCAAACAGTTTATGCGCACATGTCAAAATTCGCAAGAGGAATGAAAAATGGAGTAAGAGTTAAACAAGGACAAACCATTGGATTTGTTGGCTCTACTGGAAAATCAACAGGTCCACATTTACATTATGAAGTAATTGTTAATGGAAAAAGGGTTAACTCCCAAAAATTAAAATTACCATCTGGTAAGATTTTAAAAGGTGATAATAGAAAATTATTTGAAACTGATAAAATTAAAATAGATGTAGTTAAGTCTGAAAAAATTTTAAGTTTGAATTAATTAGCTTCAGTTTGGTTTTTTACTACAGTTTCGTTTTCTGACGTAACATCTTTGTTATCTCTTATAGTATTATCTTTATTATTATTTAGATTTGAAGGATTAGCTGAAAGTTCAATATTTGCCTCTTTGTTTTCCAAATATTTAAGTTTTCTCGAATTTTCCTGTTCATTTAAAACTCTTGTAAAATGATCTGCGTGCTGAAAATAATTTTCTGATAGAATTTTATCACCATTTGAAGAGGCTTCTCTAGCTAAATCATTATACTTTTCAATCAATTTCGAAGCATTATGATTATTTCTTCCAGGAACTTTTCTTTTAAAATTTTCATTATTCGAAAAGTTTGATCCATATTTAGATCTTTCACCACTATTTTTAAAGTTTCTATCGTTTCTTCTAAAATTATTTCTTCTCACATTGTTGTTATTTCTAAATGTTACCATAAATATAGCTATCTAAATTTTAGTACTCACAATACATCGATCATTTTTCCCAAGATCTTTTAAAGTACAATTTATATAAAAACCTTTTTCTTTTAATATATTAATTACTTTATTTTTTTGATTAAATCCTATCTCTAAAATAAACTTTCCTTTTTTATTTATCAGAACAGATGATTTCTTAATAACTTTTCTGACTTCTGATAATCCGTCTAATCCACCATCAAGTGCTAATTTTGGTTCAAAATTTGCTACATCTTTTTCCAAATATTTTAAATTATGTTTATTAATATAAGGAGGATTAGAAACAATTAAATCATATTTGCCTAAAGCAAATTTGTCAACATTTGATTTATAAAATTTTATTCTTTTATCTACTTTAAGCTTTTTTGCATTCATTTTACTAACATTTATACAATTTTGACTTATATCAATTCCAGTTCCATAAAAATTTTTTCTTTCATTTAAGATTGATAAAAGCAAACATCCTGAACCAATACCAATATCAAGAACGTTCAACTTATTTTTATTTTTTGTAATTTTTAAGGCTTGTTCTACTAAAAGCTCAGAATCTGGTCTTGGTATCAAAGTGTCCTTAGTAACAAGAAACTCATTTTTCCAAAAAAACTTTTTATTAATTAAATACGCAACAGGTTTACTATTTGCTCTCTCTAATATTAGTTTTTTAAAACTTTTTAAACTTTCTTTTTTTAATTTTTTTTGATTATTTAATAAAATATATTTTTTATCTTTTCCAATAGCTTTAGCCATCAAAATTTCTGCATCTAGCATTGCATTAAAAATATATCTATCTTTTAGAAATTTTGTTCCATTTATAATTGCCGATTGAATATTCATTATTTTAAATTACTTAAACTTTCTTCTTGAGCTTGTAATGTTAAAGATTCAATCATTTCATCAAATATTTCTCCTTCTAAAAATTCTTCTAATTTATGAAGTGTAAGATTTATTCTATGATCAGTAACTCTTCCTTGTGGAAAATTATAAGTCCTTATTCTTTCTGATCTATCTCCAGTACCAATTTTAGTTTTTCTATCTTGAGATCTTTGTTCATCAATTCTAGATCTTTCTAATTCATATAATCTTGATCTTAATATTTTCATACCTTTTGCTTTATTCTTATGTTGAGATTTTTCATCTTGCTGAGAAACAGACAACCCACTCGGAACATGAGTTATTCTAACTGCACTATCAGTTGTATTTACAGATTGTCCACCAGGACCTCCTGCTCTAAAAACATCAATTCTTAAATCAGACTCATTTATTTTAAGATCAACTTCCTCAGCCTCAGGAAGAACTGCCACCGTAGCAGCAGAGGTATGAACTCTTCCTTGGGTTTCGGTATCAGGCACTCTCTGAACTCTATGAACACCACTTTCATATTTTAAAGTTGAATAGATATTAGTTCCTTTAATCGATGCTATTACCTCCTTTAGACCACCCGCCTCACTTCTAGAAATTGATATTAATTCTAAAATCCATTTTTTTTTGTTACTTACTTTTTCATACATTTTAAAAAGATCTGAAGCAAACAAGCTGGCTTCTAATCCTCCAGTCCCTGCTCTAATTTCTATTATCGCATTTTTTTTATCTGCTTCATCTTTTGGTAATAAAAATAGTTTTAATTTTTTTTCATTTTTTTCGTGCTGAGATTGTAGTTCATCTAATTCTAATTCTGCCATTTTTTTTAACTCGTTGTCTGCAGAGCTATCATTTAAAATTTTTTCTAATTCTATTTTATCTTGATTAAAAGAAATATATTTTCTTGCATTTTCAATTACCTCATTAACATCTGAATACTCTTTTGATTTTTCAGCAAATATTTTTTTATCTATTTCACCTGAGGATAAATCTTTTTCTAAATTAGAGTGTCTTATAATAAGCTCTTCAATTGTTTTCGATGGTATCATAATTATTTTTCTATTTCAGAAACTCTTTTTTCAACTTCAGAAACTACTTTTTCAATAATATCTTTAGTAAGAACTTTTTTAGTTTGGACACCTGACAAATATAGCATATTATTGCCTTTGCCCCCTCCAGTAATTCCTATATCAGTCATTGCTGCTTCACCTGGACCATTAACTACACATCCAATTATAGATAATGTTATAGGAGTTTTTATGTGAGATAACTTTTCTTCTAATAATTTTACTGTATCTATTACCTGGAATGCTTGTCTAGCACATGAAGGACAAGATATAATTTTAACCCCTCTACTTCTAAGGTTGAGTGATTTTAATATCTCATTACCTATTTTGACTTCTTTGATTGGATTATCTGATAAAGAAATTCTTATTGTGTCTCCAATCCCATCCATCAAAAGAGAACCTAATCCGATAGAGGATTTGACACTTCCAGAAACAAAGCTTCCAGCTTCTGTTATACCTAAGTGTAAAGGGTAGTCACATACATTAGATAATAGTCTATAAGCAGCCACTGAAAGGAAGACATCTGACGATTTTACACTTATTTTGAAATTAAAAAAATCCTGATCCTCTAAAATTTTCATATTTCTTAAAGCACTCTCAACCAAAGCCTCAGGGCATGGTTCTTTAAACTTTTCTAAAATATCTTTTTCTAAAGATCCAGCATTTACTCCGACTCTAATTGAACATCCATTGTATTTAGCAGCAGTCAAAACTTCATAAATCTTTTTTTTATCTCCAATATTTCCTGGATTAATTCTTAAACATTTTGCGCCATTTTCTGCAGCTTCAATCGCTCTTTTATAATGAAAATGAATATCTGCAACAATCGGTATTGATACATGTTTCGTAATTTCTTTCATTGCAAATGTAGATTCTTTGTCAGGACAAGAAACTCTCACGATATCTGCTCCCTCTTCGGTAATTTCATTTATTTGTTTGATCGTTGACTTAATATCTGTTGTTAAAGTATTTGTCATAGACTGAACAGATATGGGGTTATCTCCTCCAATTTTAACACTACCTACATTAATAACTTTTGTTTTTTTTCTTTTGATGTCTCTAAATGGTCTGATGCTCATTGAACTAATCCAAATTAAATTCTTTATGTAAAACTGCTATTGCTTTTTTTACATTTTCTCTTGAGACTAAAACAGAAATTTTTATCTCTGAAGTAGAAATGACTAAAATATTTATCTTTTTTGAAGCTAAAGCTCTAAACATTCTATAGGTAATTCCAGGAGAGGTGATCATTCCAACACCTATGATAGAAACCTTTGAAACATTTTTATCAAATGATATTTTTTTATATGTTATCTTTTTATTTTTTTTTATTAATTTCTCTGTTTTTTTAAAATCTTCAGATTTAATTGTAAACGTAAGATCAGTTTCTTTTCCATTTTGAGAAATATTTTGAACAACCATGTCAACGTTAATCAAATTCTTAGATAACGGTTTAAATATTGATGCTGCAATACCTGGCCTATCTTTAACTCCTACGATTGTGATTTTTGCATCATTTTTAGTTGATGAGATTCCTGTAATGATCTTATCACTAAAAGATTTTTTTAAACCCGTAATTAATGTTCCGGTATTAGTTCTAAACGAAGATTTAACTTGTATATTTATATTATTTAGCTTTGCATCCTGAACCGAAGTTGGTTGCATAACTTTTGAACCCAAAGATGCCATCTCCAGCATTTCATCATAAAATATTTTTTTAATTTTTTTGGCATTTTTATATTGTCTAGGATCTGTGGTATAAACTCCATCTACATCGGTATATATTATGCACTCATCAGCTTTAATAAATTTTGCTAACATAATTGCTGTAGCATCAGAACCACTTCTTCCAATAGTGGTAATTCTATTTTTATTATTTATACCTTGAAAACCAGTAACGACAGGAACTCCACCCTGTTTTAAAAAATTATTTAATTCTCTAACGTTAATTCTACTAATTCTTGCTGCAGAATGTGCGCCTTCAGTTTCTACAGGTATTTGCCATGACATCCATGATCTTGATTTAATACCCAAATGATTTAACCTTCCAGCAATTAAAGCACATGAAGTTTGTTCTCCCGTAGATACTAATGTGTCATACTCCGCTTTATCAAAGTTGTGGCTAATTAATTTAGATATCTTAACTAGATCGTTAGTAGCACCACTCATAGCTGATGAAACGACCAGAACTCTTTTCTTATTCTTCTTGTAAAAGGATATGATTTTACAAACTTTTTTAATTCTATCAACATTTCCAACAGATGTTCCGCCAAATTTTAGTACAACCGTATTCATTGATTCTATTTTATAATTATAATTTAATTAATATTTGATAAAATACATCTAAATTGTTATGTCAACTAATTATCTATAATGAGTAGTGTAAATAAAAAAGAAATAGAAAAATTTTCAAAAATGGCAGCTGAATGGTGGGATCCAAATGGAAAATTTAAACCACTTCACAAATTTAATCCTATTCGAATTAAGTATATTAAAGAAAATATAATCAGCAACTTTAAGCTTAAAAATAGAAGAAATCCTCTTAAAAAAATTGAAATTTTAGATATTGGGTGTGGTGGTGGACTACTTTCAGAACCAATGTTTAGAATGGGTGCCAATGTAACTGGTATTGATGCATCAGATAAAAATATTAAAATTGCAAAACTTCATGCTCAAAAAAATAACCTTAATATTAAATATCTTTGCACATCCCCAGAAAATCTAAAGATTAAAAAAAAATTCGATGTTATTTTAAACATGGAGATAGTTGAGCATGTTGAAGATGTGAATTATTTTCTCAAATCTTCTTCAAAACTTTTAAAAAAAAATGGATTGATGTTTGTTGCTACTATAAATAAAACTTTAAAATCATATATATTTGCAATTATAGGAGCTGAATATGTTTTGGGTTGGCTTCCAATAGGAACGCATGAATGGGAAAAATTTGTGAAACCTGAATATTTAGAGAAAATATTAAAAAAACATAATTTAAATTCTAAAGGAATAGATGGTATGAATTTTAATATTTTAACAGATGAATGGAGTTTATCAAAAGATCTCTCAGTAAATTACATTGGAAAATTTTTAAAAAATTAATTCTCTTTATCTTTTAACCAGGGGATAATCTGAGTATCTATTCCTTCTTCCCTTAATTCTTGAATATCTTTTTTTGAGGCACTACCATAAATTCCCTTATCTTTTTTTTTGTTATCATAATGAATTGATCTCGCCTCATAAGCAAAATTTTCTCCAACAAATTTAAAATTGTCTCTTATAAATTTCTGGTAGTTTTTGATCGTTTTCTTAATATAATTGTTATTTGTAAAATCAGATTTTTCTCTGAAATTATTTTTACTATTTAAACTTGGGGCCATTAGAGTTTTTTCAACTTTTAATGAATTACAAAAGTGACAAGTTAAAAGATCCTTAGTTTTAAGTTTTTCATATTCATTTGATGAAGAAAACCAACTGTCAAAATTTTCATTGCAACTTTTACATTCAAGTCTATATTTTATCATATTGATTAAATAATTATCTTTTAAATAAATTCAACATTTAACTTCTATAGTCAGAATTTATCTGAATATATTCTTTAGTCAAATCCATCGTGTAAACAGTAAAATTTTTTGATCCGGTAAAAATGTCAACATATACATCTAAATTTTCATTTTTCATGTAATTTGAAACTTTTGCTTCTTCATAAGTTTCATGCAGTTTACCATTTTGAATGATTGTAATTTCACCAAATTTAATAGTTAGTTTTTTTAAATTAATATTTGGACCTGCTTTTCCTATTGCCATAATTATTCTGCCCCAATTAGGATCCTCGCCAGCTATCGCTGTTTTAACTAACGGAGAATTAGCTATAGAAAAACCAATTTTTTTAGCATCTACCTCTGTTTTACAGTTTCGTATATATAATGTAATAAATTTTGAAGCCCCCTCACCATCAGATACAACTCTTTTTGCTAAATTTAATAGAACACTATTTAATGATTTATCAAAGTTTTGTAATTTCTTATCATTAATATTTTTTATATGATGGTGTTTAGTAATTCCTGTTGAAAATATTGAAACCATATCATTTGTACTTGTATCACTATCACAAGATATAGAATTAAATGTTGTTTCAATATTTCTTTTTAATAATTTATTTAATATTTCATTAGATAAATTTGCATCTGTAAAAACATATGCTAGCGTTGTAGCCATATTTGGATGTATCATACCTGATCCTTTAGCAATTCCATAAATCTTAATTTTTTCATTACCTATTTTACACTCCTCCATAGCTAATTTAGGCTTAGTATCAGTTGTCATCATAGCAAGTGCTGCCTTCATCCATATAAATTTATTTTGAGTATACTTAATTTTATTAATTAAATTTGGAATTTGACTTGCAATTTCATCGCAAGGAAATTTCTCTCCAATCGTACCTGTACAACCAAAGATAATCTGATTTGAGCTAATATTTTTTGGAAACTCCTCATCTTTAATTTGTATTTCTCTCAAACTCTTGACAAGCAAGTCTGCTATAATTTGTAAACTTTGATAACCTTGTTTGCCAGTGAAAGCATTTGCATTTCTTGAATTAACAATTAACGAAAAAACTTTTTTATTTTTTTGATTTAGATTCCATTTAATATTCTCGGAAATTATTTTAGATTTAGTATATACTGAGGCGTAATTTGCCCCTTCCCTAAAATAAAATAAGGCAACATCATCTCGTTTATCTTTATACAAATTTGCACTTCCAACTGAAATGGACATGCCATCAATATGATCTAAGTCCTGAAAATCAATCATTCTAGTCTTTTTTGATTTAGAGGATAAAAAATTTGTTAAATTAATGCCCATAGTATTTAAATTATTTATTTAATACATATATTAAACAATATAAGTAAAGAATAAATCAAATAAATGTTCAATCCGTTAAATTTAATTTCGCGTTTTATCAAATCTAGTAATCAAAAAGAACTAGATAGAATTAAAAAAATTGTAAATAAAGTTAATGCTCTTGAAAATAATATCAAAAAATTAAGCGATGAAGATTTCCCTAAAAAAACACTTATATTAAAGGAGGAGTTAAAAAATGGAAAAAGTTTAGATGAAATCTTACCGGAAGCTTTTGCTTTAGTCAGAGAAGCTTCTAAAAGAACTAGAGATGAAAGGCATTATGATGTTCAGCTTATTGGAGGGATAGTGCTGCACGAAGGCAAAATTGCTGAGATGAGAACTGGGGAGGGTAAAACTATAACTATAGCCTTAGCAGCTTATCTTAATGCTTTGAACAAAGATGGAGTTCATGTTGTAACAGTGAATGATTATTTAGCGAAAAGAGACTCTTTAGAAATGGGTCAAATTTATAATTTTTTAGGAATAACCTCAGGCTACATTAACAATGATCAAAATGATGAGACTAGAAAGATAAATTATGATTGCGACATAACTTATGCAACTAACAGCGAATTAGGTTTTGATTATTTGAGAGATAACATGAAGTATGCTAAGGAAGAATTAGTTCAAAGAGGACATCATTTTTCAATTGTAGATGAAATTGACTCTTGCTTAATAGATGAGGCAAGAACGCCTTTGGTTATATCTGGTGCAGCAGAAGATAAAACTGATCAATATCAGGCAATAGATAAATTGACAAAATTATTAAGTAAAAATGATTATGAAATTGATGAAAAAGATAAAAATATTCTGTTAACAAATGACGGTATTAATAATGTTGAAAAGATTTTTTCAAATGCTGGAATTTTAAAAAATAATAATTTTTATGATCCTGAAAATCTACACCTTGTGCATCATGTTAATCAAGCATTGAGAGCACATTATCTATTTGAGAAAGGTAAAGATTATATTATCCAAAATGGAAATTTAAAAATTATAGATGAACTTACTGGAAGGATTCTAGAAGGTAGAAGATTTGGAGATGGGCTACATCAAGCACTAGAGGCAAAAGAAAAATTAAATATTGAATTAGAAAATCATACCTTAGCTTCAATTACTTATCAAAATTATTTTAAGCTTTATAAAAAAATATCAGGTTGCACAGGAACTGCTGCTACAGAATCTCAAGAATTTTTTGAAATATATTCATTACCAGTGGTCGTTATCCCAACCAATAGAAATATGGTTAGAAAAGACTATAACGATCAAATTTTTAGAACTGAGGCTGAAAAAAATAATGCTATTATTGAAAAAGTTATTGAGTGTAACTTAACTGGTCAGCCTCTTTTGATTTTTACATCAAGTATAAATAAGTCTGAAATTTATTCTGAACTTTTAAAAAAAAAAAATATAAAACATGTGATTTTGAATGCTAAAAACCACGAAAATGAAGCGGAGATTATTGCTAATGCTGGGAAAAAAAGTTCAGTAATTATTACCACAAGTATTTCTGGTCGTGGTGTAGATATTCAGCTTGGAGGTAAAAAGGGGTCTACTCCAGATGAAACATTAAAAATTTACAAACAAGAAATTAAGTCATTAGGAGGTTTATTTGTAATAGGAACTGAAAGAATGGAGTCCAGAAGAGTGGATAATCAAGCCAGAGGCAGAGCTGGACGACAAGGCGATGAAGGTAAGTCAGTTTTTTATGTCAGTTTAGAAGATGATTTAATGCGAATTTTTGGATCAGAATCAATGACAAATATGTTGGAAAAATTAGGACTAAAAGATGGAGAAAGTATTGATCACCCTTGGATAAATAAAGCTTTAGAAAGAGCACAGCAAAAGGTTGAGGCAAGGAATTTTGATATAAGAAAAACATTAATAAAATTTGATAATGTCTTGAATGATCAGAGGCATGTTATTTTTTCACAAAGAAAAAGCGCAATGGATAGTAATAAGATTTTTGAATATTCAAATGAATTTATAAAAGAAATTATAGAGGACCTAATAAATAGAAAAATAAAAAATTTATCTAATCCCAATAATAAAGATTTTGAAAACCGAGTTAAATCAGTGATGGGTAATAACTTGAATAATGATGAATTAATAGATCTTTTAAAATTAAATGATCAAGAGTTTAAAAAAAAAATATTTAATAAATTTGATGACTCTAGAAATCAAAGAATTGAGCAACTTAACGAGACAAATGCAAAAGAATTAGAAAAAAGAATCTTTCTACAAACTATTGATTTAAATTGGAAATCACATATTCAATATTTAGAACAACTAAGACAAGTAATAGGTCTAAGATCTTATGGACAAAGAGATCCTTTGATTGAATATAAAAAAGAGGCATTTGAATTATTTAGCAATCTATTAGATAAACTTAAATTTGATTATATAAATATTCTTATGAATTTAAAAGTAGTACAAAAGGAAGAGGAAAATACTAAAATTAAAAAACCTTCTGAAATTAATTCATTGATGAAAGGGAAAAAAATGAGCAGAAATGAACCGTGTTTTTGTGGTTCGGGAAAAAAATATAAGCGATGCTGTGGTGCACTATAATATTTTTTAGTAAAAAGATAAATACAGTGATAATAAAATTAAGAATACAATTAATATTTTAAATACATTAGTTTTAAAAATATTTTTTATTTTACTAGTATGAAATGTCAGGTTATCTAAAGTATTTTTATCAGTAACAAATCCTTTACTTCTTCCTATTTGAAGAAATTTATCCTTTCGCTCTATAAGAATTTCATCAGGTGATTTTTGTAGAAAACTCTCTAAATTTTTTAACAAAGAGTATTTGACATTTTTTAAAATCAAATCCCTATCTCTATGTGCTCCACCTAATGGTTCTGGAATTATTTCATCTATAACTTTTAACTCTAATAAATCTTTGGCTGATAATTTCATAGCTTTTGCTGCATCAAGCATTTTTTTGGGATCTCGCCATAAGATTGTTGCACAGCCCTCTGGCGATATAACTGAGTAGATTGCATTTTCAAACATAATTACCTTATTAGAAGAAGCTAAAGCTATTGCGCCACCAGAACCTCCCTCACCAATAATTATTGCTAATGTGGGAACTTTTAATTCCATACAACACTCAATTGACTTAGCTATGGCCTCAGCTTGACCTCTTTCTTCTGCCCCTACTCCAGGATAAGCACCCGGTGTGTCAATGAATGATATAATAGGAATATTAAATTTATTTGCCAATTTCATTAATCTTATAGTTTTTCTATAACCTTCAGGTCTCATCATTCCAAAATTTCTATCAATTCTAGACTCTAGATCTTCTCCTTTTTCTTGGCCGATAACTAAAACTGAAATTCCATTAAATTTTGCAAAACCTGTGATTACAGACCTATCTTCACCATAATACCTGTCACCAGATAAAGAAATAAAATCATTAAATAAATTATCAATAAAAAATTTAGCTTTTGGCCTATCCTCATGTCTAGCGACCATTGTAGTTTGCCATGGGTCTAAATTTGAATATATCTCTTTCAATTTTTTATCTACCTCTGCCTGAGTAGTTGAAATTTTTTGAGTATCTACCTCAGATAAACCATCTTGATTATAAGGATCTTTTAATTTTTCTATTTCATACTCAAGTTTTTCTACTTCTTTTTCAAAATTAAGATAATTTTTCATATTAATTTCTTTATAAACTAAAATTAGATAATAAAATGATATAATAAATATAAATGAAAAAAAAAGAAAAATTTGTAAAAATATTCAATTTATCAGTTTCAAGTGTACTTTTGAATTTTGTAAATAAGGAATTATTGCCTGGAACTAATGTTTCAAAAAAGCAATTTTGGAAAGGTTTTAGCGATGCAGTTCATTATTTAGCTCCAAAAAATAAAAAGCTTCTAGAAATTAGAGAAAAAATACAAAAATCTATAGACTCTTTTCATCTTGAAAGAAAAAGTAAAAGTTTTAATTTTATTGAATATAAAAGATTTTTAAAGAAGATCGATTATATTAAAAATGTAGGACCAAATTTTAAAATTCAAACTAAAAATGTTGATAAAGAAATTTCGAGTATTTGTGGCCCTCAATTAGTTTGTCCAGTTTCTAATGCAAGATTTTTATTAAATGCTGCTAATGCAAGATGGGTTAGTCTATATGATAGTTTATATGGATCAAATATTATTCCTGAGACTAAAGGTGCAGTCAAAGGTAAAACCTATAACCCAATCAGAGGAAAAAAAGTTATTGAATATACTAGAGAACTTTTGGATAGATATATTCCTCTTAAGAATAGAAGTTGGAAAAATTTAGATATTGTTCCAAATATAATTAATGGCAAACTAAATATTGAATTAAAAAATAAAAAACAATTAACTGGTTTTAAAAAAAAAAATAATAAATTATCTTCTCTTTTATTTAAAAATAATAACCTTCATATAGATATATTATTTGATCATAATGAGCAGCTAGAAATTAACAATCCTGAGGGAAATCAAGATCCACTAAAAATTCATGATGTTATATTAGAATCTGCTATATCAACAATCTGCGATCATGAAGATAGCGTAGCAGCTGTAGATGCAGAAGATAAAGTTGTTGGATACAGAAATTGGTTATTATTAATGAAAGGTAGTCTAAGTTCAAAATTTTCAAAAAAAGGTAAAATAATAAATAGAAAATTAAATCCTGATAGAAAATACCAATCATTTAACAATGAAAAAATTAAATTACATGGGAGATCATTATTACTTAATAGGAATGTAGGTCATCTTATGACAAACCACGCAATTCTTTTAAAAGACGGATCAGAATGTCCAGAAGGAATTTTAGATGCCTTTATAACTTCTACTGCATGTCTTCATGATTTTAAAAGAAAAGGAAATTCAAGAGTTAATTCAATTTATATCGTAAAACCAAAAATGCATGGACCAGAGGAATGTGAATTTACAAATTTGATATTTAGTAAAGTTGAAAGAGTTTTAAAATTAAAACCTAATCAAATTTTATGTGGGATTATGGATGAAGAGAGAAGAACATCAGTAAATCTAAAAGAATGTATAAGAATATTAAAAAAAAGAGTTTTTTTTATCAATACAGGCTTTTTAGATAGAACTGGGGATGAAATACATACCTCTATGGAGACTGGCCCAATGGTTTTAAAAGGCGATATGAAGTCGACTAAGTGGATTAATGCGTACGAAAATAACAATGTAGATATTGGTTTAATATGTGGATTTTCTGGTAAAGCTCAAATTGGTAAAGGTATGTGGGCAATGCCAGACTTATTAAAAGAGATGATGTCTCAAAAAATTTCACATCCCCAATCTGGAGCAAATTGTGCTTGGGTTCCATCACCTACCGCGGCTTCACTTCATGCACTACATTATCATGAAGTTGATGTTTTTGCTTTACATGAAAAAATAAGAAAAAGAAAATCAGCAGATCTAGATCACTTAATTACAATACCTGTAATTCATGACCCTAAATGGTCTAAACAAATAATTGAGAGAGAATTAAAGAATAACTGCCAAGGAATTTTAGGCTACGTTGTGAGATGGATAGATCAATCGGTTGGATGTTCAAAAGTTCCAGATATTAATGGAATTGGATTAATGGAAGATAGAGCAACTTGTAGAATTAGTAGTCAGCTTATTGCTAACTGGTTGCATCACGGTGTGTGCAGTAAAAAACAAGTTTTAGAGATTATGAAAAAAATGGCTAAAATTGTTGATTATCAAAATCTCAAAGATAGTAGTATGAAAGGTCAAGATCCATACCAACCAATGGCTGTTCATTTTGAAAAATCTGTTGCTTTCAAGGCAGCTTGTGATTTAGTTTTTCATGGGAAATATCAACCTTCTGGATATACTGAACCCTTATTACATTTTAATAGATTAATTAAAAAATCAGTTAGACTCTGAATTTAAGCTAGTTCTATTTTTAAAAGCTGAAAATAAAGTACCGTCATCTAAACTTTCAATCTCTCCTCCAACTGGAAGTCCTTGAGCTAATTTAGTTATTTTAACTTTAGTATTTCTTAGTTTTTCTTGAATATAATAGGCAGTAGTTTGTCCTTCGACAGTCGAACTTGTTGCTAGTATTACTTCTTCAATTTTATCTTTGTTAATTCGCTCCACTAATGAATTTATTAAAAGATCTTCTTTTTTATGTCCAGCAGATGAAATGGTTCCACCTAAAATATGAAAATAACCTTGAAAAATATTTGAATTTTCAATTGACCATTGATCTGCAATATCTTCGACTACACAAATTTTATCATATTTATTTTTTGTATTTTCACAATTAGTACATCCATTTGATATTGATTTTAAAGCTCCACAAGAATTGCATCTAACTACATTTTTGTAAACTTTAGCCAAAATACTTGCCATTGGTTTAACAAGTTCGTCACGATTATTGATTAGTTTTAATACAATTCTTTTCGCTGATTTAGGTCCTAAACCAGGTAGTTTTGATATTAATTTAATTAATTCTTCTATCTCACTAATATTTTGCATTTACTATAATGGCCATTTAAAGCCAGGTATACCTAAACCACCTGTGGCCTTTGAAATTTCTTCCGAGGTCTTGGATTTAAGTTGAGATTTTGCGTTGTTATGTGCGGCTACTATTAAATCCTCAATTATAGATTTTTCTTCTTTTATAATGTCGTCAGATATTTGGATATTATGCATCTCACCTTCTCCATCTAGCACAATCTTAACTGAATTGGATCCTGAGACACCTTCTGCTCTAATTTGTTTTATTTTTTCTTGGCTTTCCTTCATTTTAGTCTCTAATTCTTTAGCTTTATTTAAAATTTTTGTAAAGTCTGTCATTTTAATCCTCTTTTTTATTTAATTTAACATCCACTAATTCTGCATCAGGAAATTTTTCCATTACTTTTTTATAAATTTGTAAATTTTTAACCTCATCAATTAATTTCTCTTTTTTATTTAATTGTTTTTCTTTCACTGACATTTCCCCTTGGGATTTACTAAACGTAATTATCCACCTTTCACCTGTCCAATCAAAAAGCTTCGAAGAAAGTTCTTTGACAAAGTTTTTATCTAAATTATCATTAAAAGAAATTTCAATTCTGTTTCTTTCAAATTTTACAAGATTTACATTTTTTTCCAGCTCGTATTTCAATTTTATTTCTTTTTTTTCGAGACAAAAAGAGAGTAATTTGTCAAATGAGTTGATAAAATTGTTATCGTTTATTTTTAGTTTATCTTTTATATCTGGTTTAATTTTTTCCTCTTGAGCAATATTCTTAATTTGATCAACTGTTTTAATATTATTTTCAATATCTTGCACATTTACATTAGATAAATTGCTAGTACTATCTTTCTCAAAATTATCTTCTAACGGTATTTCTGATTTTATTGAACTTACATACATCAATCTTATTAAAAACATTTCGATAGATAAATTTTGATTAGATACTATATCTAGTTCTTCAAGTGAAGAAATTGCAAACTGCCAGAATAAAATAATTACACCTGTGTTTACTTGATTAGAGATATTCTTAATTTTTTTAAATTCCTCATCATTCAAAGAAAAATTTGAACTTTCCAAGGTTAACGAGTTTATATTTTTAAAATAATATAAGAGTTCTAAAAAATCATTGATAAATACCTTTGGCTCAACACCTTGATCATAAATTTTTCTATAATTATTAATTACTTTATTTTCTTCACCTTTTAATATTAACTCAAACAAATCTATTAATTGAGATTTGTCAAAATGACCAAAGATTTTTTGCGCATTTAATAAGTCTAATTCTGAATGTTTTTCTATACTTAATATACCCCTATCTAATAAAGATAATGCGTCCCTGACAGATCCTTCTGAAATTTTAACAATTAATCTAAGAGCTTCATCGGAAACTTTACCATTTTCTCTATCTTTTATCTTTTTTAAAAACTCAAATAATTCTGATGATTTAATTCTTGATAGATCAAATCTTTGACATCTTGAAACTACTGTTACTGGTATCTTTTTAATTTCTGTAGTTGCAAAAATAAATTTAAGATACTTTGGTGGTTCCTCTAATGTTTTTAATAGAGCGTTAAAGGCCTGCTTACTTAACATGTGTACTTCATCAATTATAAAAATTTTATATTTAGCTGAAGTTGGTCCATATCGTGAAAATTCAATCAAATCTCTTACATCATCCACCCCTGTCTTACTAGCTGCATCCATTTCCAAAACATCTATGTGATTAGAACTTGCAATAGAGTCACAATTCTCACATTTTACTTTGCATTTATTTTCAATTCCATTTGAACAGTTAAGAGTCTTTGCAACAATCCTGGCTATTGTGGTTTTTCCAATTCCTCGAATGCCTGTGAATAAATATGCATTTGGTATTTTATCTGCTTTTATTGAATTTTTTATTGTTTCTACAATTACTTCTTGACCAATAAGATCATCAAATGTTTGTGGTCTATATTTTAAAGCCAGCACATTAGAGTTATTGTTCATATTAATTTTTATTAGGAGACTAGAACCTGAATAACTGTCTCTACGATTGCTTCCGTTAAGATCTGGTCGGGTTCAAGCAGCATCCACCTCTAGCCTCCAAAACTATTATAGCAGTTATATTTTCTATTCTACAAGAAAAGATTAATTTTTTTTCTCTCTTAGCTTATCGGCCTCAAAAACACCCAAGACGTGAAAATCTTCACAATGAAGACCTAATTCTTTCAAAGATTTCTGTACTTTTGGATCTTCAATATGTCCATCTAAATCACATAAAAAAAAATAAGAATCGAAAGTATTTTTTTCCGGATAGCTCTGTAGCTTAGTTAAGTTCACACCATTAATTGCAAAACCTCCCAAAGATTGATAGAGGGCGGCAGGCTTACTTTTAAGTTTGAATAAAAAAGATGTTATATATTTTTCACTTTTAAATTCTGGTTGATGAATATTTTTTCCCATTACTAAAAATCTTGTTAAATTACCTTTTTCGTTTTCAATATTCTTTTTAATTATTTCTAATTCATAAATATCAGCACATAAAGAGGATGCTATTGCAGCCTGCTTTAAATCTTTTTTTCTTGATATCATCTCTGCAGACCCTGCTGTATCAGCTCTTATATGCTCTGAGAGATTATTTTTTTTTATAAATTTAGAGCATTGAGATAAACCTTGAGCATGAGAATAAACTTCTTTTATATCACTAAGTTTTGTACCTGGTAAACCCAATAAATTATGTTCAATTTTTTGAAAATGCTCCATGTAAATATTTAATCTATGTTTAAATATCAAATATTCAATTCCAATGTTTCCTGTTATCCTATTAGACTCTGGAATAATGATCGTACAATTAGGTTCTGTTATTGCTTTATTAAAACACTCATCAAAAGTTTTACAAGGCAAAATTTTTGCATCGGGATTAACTGATAGAGCGGCTAAGTGAGAATACGCTCCAAAAGTACCTTGAAAGTAAATTTTATTCATTTTAATTTATATTACATAATTTTTTTTAAGGCCAGATAATCTTCTTCTGTATCAACTCCTATAGGAGATGATTTAGCTAAAGCAACATTAATACTAATGTCATTATCTAATGCTCTTAACTGCTCTAATTTATTTTTAATTTCATTTTTTGATTGATTAAATTTAACAAATTTTTCTAGGGTTTGTGTCGAATAACAATAGACACCAATGTGATTATAAATATTTTTAGTTTTTTTTGTCTTTCTAATAAAGTTCTCAGCCTCTGGAAATTGATCTTTATTAAAATCTTTTTTAATTATAACTTTTACAATATTCTTATTTTCTAAATCTTTTAAATTTTTCGATTTACTTGCAAGTGTGCCTAATTTAGACTCATTAATTATCATTTTTTTATTTAATTTTACTATGTCTTCAATGTTTATTGCTGGTTCATCTCCTTGTAAATTCATAACTAAATCTACACCTTTAATCTCTAATTTTTGGACTGCCTCATAAACTCTATCGGTTCCAGTTTTATGATTTCTACTAGTTAAAATAGCTCTTCCTCCATTTTTAACAACATCATCAACTATCTCTTGATCTTCTGTGGCAACAACTACTTCACCAATATTGGCATCTTGTGCTTTTCTAAATACATGTGAAATAATTGATAAATCATTTATTTTTAATAAGGGCTTTCCCGGCAGCCTTGAGGCTGCCATTCTTGAAGGTATAATAATCAATGTTTTCATTAATATTTGATTTTTATTATACTCATTAAATTGAAATAGAGGCAAATTTATACATTAAAATTTAGTAATTTTTTAATTTATCGTGATATACGTTCAAAATAATATTTAGAAAAAATGGATTCTTTTGAAATTAATAAAATAGTTGCAGCAGTTTTAATGGTTGCTCTTTTAATTATTGGAATTGGAAAATTATCAAATATTATTTTTCATGTTGAAAAACCTACAACCCCTGGATATTCAGTTGATATTGTAGAAACAACAAAGGTATCATCATCAACAAAAACCAATGAAGTTGAAAAAATAGATATAGCAGCCCTAATGGCAATGGGAGATGTTGCTATAGGTGAAAAAGTTTTTAAAAAATGTGCTGCTTGTCACTCAATAAATAAGGGTGGAAAAAACAATATTGGTCCTGCTTTATATAATGTGGTTGGACGAAAAGTTGGAATTGTCGAGGACTATAAGTACTCTAAAGCATTGGCTTCATATAATAAAGAATGGACCTTAGAGGAGCTAAACGGTTATTTAGTTAAACCTGCAAAATGGATCAAAGGAACAAAAATGGCTTTTGCTGGATTAAGGAAAGAAAAAGATAGAGCTTCTGTAATCAAATATTTAAATCAAAATTCTGATAATCCTTTAACATTAACACTACCTTAGTTTTCCAAAACAATATAATAGTATACTTTTTTGAACATGAACTCTATTTAAAGCCTGTTGCCAAACTCGAGAGTGTTTTCCTAAAAAAATATCATTACTAACTTCTGAGCCTCTAGGCAAACAGTGAAGAAAAATGCAATCTTTTTTTGCATGTCTAATTAATTTTTTATTTATTTTAAATCTTTTAAATTGTTCAGTTTTTTTTCTTTTATCAACTTTATCATTTAAAGAAATTACTTTATCAGAAAAAATTACATCTGAACCCCTTACAGCTTTTTTAGGGTCGTTAAAAATAAATATCTTTTTTTTATTTTTCCTAACCCATTCTAAAACATTTTTTGATGGTTCAAATTTTTTTGGACATCCAATACTTAGTTTAAATGAAAATTTTACTGATGCAGCTATTAAGCTATCCAAAACATTATTGGAATCTCCTATCCAACAAATTTTTAATTTTGAAATAGGTTTTTTCTTTATCTCCTCTACAGTAAAAACATCTGATAAAACTTGTGTTGGATGAGAAGAAGGGCTTAAACCATTGATTATAGGTATTGATAAATGTTCTTTAAAATTTTCAATTTTTTTATCATCATCTGTTCTCATCATGAAGCCATCACCATATGTAGAAAGTATCTTTGCTGTATCTGCTATACTTTCACCGCCTTGTCCAAGATGGAGTTCATTAGATCTAAGGGTGACCGTGCCACCACCTAACTGTTTTATTGCTAAATAAAAACTTAATCTTGTTCTCAGACTAGATTTTTCAAACATTTGTATTAATAATTTTCCTTTTAAAGGAGCTCCCTTATCAACCTCTAGTGTATTCAATTTTTTTCTTATATTTTTTCTTTTCTTAGCATCTAAAATTATTTTTCTTAGATCTTTAGATGAAATATCTTTCAAATTTATAAAATGTTTCATTTTATTGCATTTCTGAACAAACTTTATTTATTATCTTTAAAGCTTGATTAATTTCAATTTTTTTCACATTAAGTGGTGGTAAAACTCTTACTACGTTTTCAGCAGCTCTAATAGTTAATAATTTATTTTCTGTAAGTTTTTTAATAAAATTATTTTGATTTTTATGTAACTGTATTCCTATCAATAACCCTCTTCCTCTTATCTGTTTAATAATTTTAGGATATTTAATTCTTATATTATTTAAATTTAATAAGAAATATTCAGAGATACTTTTTACATTATTTAAAAATTTTTTATTTGAAATAATATCAATTACTGAATTTCCTACTGCCATAGCTAAAGGATTTCCACCAAAAGTGGATCCATGAGTTCCAGCTATCATTCCTGCGGCAACTTTTTTATTCATTAAAACTGCCCCGATTGGAAATCCACCTCCTATACCTTTTGCAATTGGAACAATATCAGGTTTGATCTTAGATCTTTCGAAAGCAAAGAAGTCTCCAGATCTTCCTATTCCACATTGAACCTCATCCATTATTAATAATATTTTCTTTTTAGTACATATTTTTCTTAATTCTTTTAAGCACCAGTCCGGTATAACTTTAATGCCACCCTCTCCAAGTATAGTTTCAATCATTATAGCAGCTGTATTCTTTTTAATCTTTTTGTTTAATGATTTATGATTTCCAAACTCAAAGTGATCGAAACCCTGTATTTTTGGACCAAATCCCTCTGTCATTTTTTTTGAACCACTTGCATAGATTGCAGCCAAAGTTCTTCCATGAAAAGAATTTTTTATACATAGAATTCTATTTTTTTTTGGTTTTCCAATAGAAAAAAAATATCTTCTAGCTACTTTGATTGCAGCTTCGGTAGCTTCAGCACCACTATTCTGAAAAATAACATAATCTGCAAATGTTTTGTTAGCTAGTTTTTTAGCTAATCTTTCTCCCTCTGGAATAACAAATGAATTTGAAACATGCCAAAGTTTTTTGGATTGATTATTAATTGCTTTTATTAATTTTGGGTTTGCGTGGCCTAGTGAATTTACTGCAATACCCTGCACAAAATCTAAATATTTTTTACCATCAGTTGAAAATAAATAACTTCCTTTTCCATATTTGAAGGAAATTTTTCTTCTATTATAATTTTTTGCTATGTTGCTCATTATTATTTTTAGTTATTATAAATTTACTTACTAAATTCAAGTTATGATTGAAAAATGTATTTTTTAAAAAAATTAAATATTTGTTGATAACTAACAAATTACAGTTGTTTAATATATTTATGTAGCACTATATTGTTATACAAAATTAATTTAATACTATATATAGATTATATGAGTTGGACCGAAGAAAAAGTAGCTAAACTTAAGGAGTTGTGGGGTAAAGGAAGTACGGCTAGTCAAATAGCTGAAATAATAGGTGGAATTAGTAGAAATGCTGTTATCGGCAAAGCCCATAGATTAAATTTATCTGCAAAAATTAAAACTAGAAGTGCCTCAAAAAGCTCTGGTTTTGTAAATTCAAACGACAAAAGAAATGATCAACAAGTAAGAGGACGTAAAAGTAAATTTAAATCTTTAATAATTGAAAAAGATTTTGAGCCTGAAAATCCAAAACAGCTCGAAGAGCTTGATGAAAACTCTTGTAAATGGCCAATAGGCCACCCTAATGAAAAAACATTTTATTTTTGTGGAAGGTCATCATTAAAAGATTTTTCTTATTGTAAACTTCATCTATTATATGCTTATCAACCTAAAGGTAAAAAAGAAGAGGCTGCAGAAAAGATAGAAGAGACAGAATTTATTGTAAAAAAAGATAAATCAGCTTAAAAATTTTTTTTATTTTTTTGACTTATATTTACTAGTTGAAAATTGTCCACCCCTTCTCCACATATAACAATATTTTTTAACTTCTTCATCAAATAATCTAACACTTGGAATACCAATTTCGCTATTAGTTTTATATTTATTTGACTTAATATTATCATATCTGAGGAGTTTTAACTGATCTGTAGTTAATAAAGGGTTTGGTAACATTTCAAAAAACTTTGCTGAAAGTTTAGCCATTACTAGAGGCATAGGTATCAAAATTCTTTCTTTGTCAATTAATTTTAATAATCTACTTAATATATCTTTAAAAGATATTTCCTCTGGACCAACACACTCTATAATTTTAGATTGTATTTTTTTTGAAATTACATGGAATATAGTATCAGTTAAATCAGAGCAGTGGATAGGAGCAAATTTTGTTTTACCTTCGTAGTAAAGTGGAAAAAAAGGTAGTCTACTAAGAAGTGTCATAAAATTTGTGGTAAAATTATCATCCACAGAATAAACCACGGAAGGTCTAAGAATGGTTGCTAAAGGAAAGTTTTTTAAAATATTTTTTTCTCCCTCAAGTTTACTTTGGGCATAAATACTATCTTTTGATTCGTTAATACCTAGGGCAGATAAATGAATAAAATGTTCTAAATTAAATTCTTTACAAAATTTTGCTAGCAAACCTGGAAAAATAGTATGGATGTTCTTAAATGTGTTTCCCCTTTTTTTTTCAAATAAAATACCTATTAAATTTATGCATATATGTGCATTTTTGAAAAGATTTCTTAGTTTGTCCTCTTCATAAATACTTGCCTCGACTATTTCTATATATCCGGCATTTGCTTGAGTTTTTATAATATAACTTTTTTGATGAATGTTCCTGGTTACTACAGTTACTCTGTAGTTGTTTTTTGTAAGTTTTCTAAGTAAGTTACGACCAATTTGGCCACTACCGCCAAAAATTAGACAATTTTTTTCTTTCATATATATATAATTTAAAATGAGCGTTAATATTAAACTTCACAAAAATGACTTACCAGATGATTTAGAATTAGGCAATATTTTAGCTGTAGATGGTGAATTTATGGGTTTAAATGTCAGACGTGACCCATTATGCTTAATTCAAATATCTACAGGCAACTCTGATGCTCATATAATTCAATTTGATAGAAAAAATTACAACGCTCCTAACCTTATAAAAATACTTAATGATGAAAATATTACAAAAATTTTTCACTATGGTAGAGCAGATTTAGCTCATATTAAATATTACTTAAAAACTGACACTAATAATATTCTAGATACCAAAATTGCGTCAAAATTAGCTAGATCTTATTCAGATCAGCATTCATTAAAAGCTCTTATTAAAGAGTTTGTTAACATAGATATAAGTAAACAATTTCAAAACTCTGACTTTGGTGGAGAATTATCGCCTGCACAACTAAAATATTGTGCAAATGATGTTATTTTTTTACATAAGATACATAATGAGCTTAATGTCATTTTAGAAAGAGAAAATAGAATAAGTCTCTATAAGGAATGTTTGAAATTTTTAAAAACTAGGGTAAAATTAGACTTAGCTTTATTTAAAGATGATATTTGGTCTCATTGATGAATAGCAAAAAATTTATTTCTGATGCAAAAGATGTAATTAATCTTGAAATAAAAGCCTTACAAAAACTTAAACAAAGTATTAATCATTCTTTTAACAAAGCAGTTGTCCAAATTGCAAGATGTCAATCAAAAGTTATATTATGTGGTGTGGGAAAAAGTGGAATTATTGCATCTAAAATCGCAGCTACACTCTCATCAGTTGGAACACCTTCGTTCAATCTTTCCGCAAGTGACTCCTCTCATGGCGACCTTGGAAGTATAACAAAAAAAGATATATTAGTAATTATTAGTAACTCTGGTCAGACAAATGAACTTAAAAATATTATTCAATTTGCTAACAGAAATAAAATTTTTTTGATAGGTATTGTATCAAAGAAAGACTCTATTCTATATAAAGCTTCAGATATTAAACTTCTAATTCCCCAGGTAAAAGAGTCGGGTGGTATAGTACCAACTTCAAGTACTACTGCTCAACTTGCTTTAGGAGACGCGCTAGCTATAGCATCAATGAAATATAAAAAATTTGATAAGCTTGATTTTAAAAAAATTCATCCTGCTGGTAACCTTGGTGCACAATTAAAGACTGTAGAAGATATAATGCTAATTGGGAATAAAATTCCTTTTGTTAACGAAAATTTAAAAATGAAAAAAGCTTTGAAAATTTTAAGTGATAAAAAATTAGGTGTATTAGTTGCACAAAGTAACAAAAAGCAAACTACTGGTATTATAACTGATGGTCAAATAAGAAGATTTAATTTAAAAAATTCCAATCTACATCTTATGAATGTAAAATCTATAATGACCAAAAACCCCGTAAGTATTGAAAAAGATGTCTTAGCTGCAAAAGCCCTATCTGTAATGAATACTAAAAAAATTACCTGTTTATGTGTACATGACAAGAAAAAAAAATTTAAAACAATTGGCATAGTCCATATACACAATATTTTACAGTCTAATATTTCATAAATGAAAAAAAAAATAACTAAGATTATTTTTATATTTTTTTTTTTATCGATTTTGTTTTATTTATATCAGCAAAATTTAAATAAAGAAAAACAGGAGACTAAAATTAAAACAAGTTTACCCAACGATAATCTAGGTTACAATTCTAATGTATTAAAAGATGTTAATTATACATCAAAAGACGCTAGTGGGAATGAGTATATAATTAAAGCTTTAATTGGAGAAATTGATTTTTCAAATAATAACATCATTTATTTAACAGATGTATCTGCATTAATTAAGCTTAATGATTCAAAAAACATCACAATAAATTCAGATTTTGGAAAATATAATACAGATAATAATGATACAATTTTTTCTAAAAATGTAATAGTAAATTATTTAGACAATAAAATTAATAGTGAATATCTCGATTTTTCTATACAAAGAAATTCAATGATTGTATCAAGAAATGTTGTTTACACGAATTTAGAAAATGTTTTAAATGCAGATGTAATTGAAGTTAACATTAATACTAAAGATACAAAAATTTATATGTATGAAAATAATAAAAAAGTAAACGTAAAAAGTAAAAATTAATATGGCAGTTATAAAAAAATTTAGAATTAAATCATTCAAAAAAAAAAATTCCTTAATAGAATTTGAAAATGTTTCTTTAGCTTATGGAAATAGATTAATTTTGGATAATATTAATTTTAAGATTAATGAAGGACAAATATTTGGTATGCTGGGTCCAAATGGTGTAGGAAAATCTACAATATTCAATCTTATAACTGGATTGATTAATCCCAAAAGTGGTAAAATTAAAATTGGAGATGAGGATGTAACAAAATATCCAATATATTTAAGGACTAAAAAATTTAAAGTTGGATACATGCCTCAATATGGTGGATATTTTAATGACTTAACTCTTCATGATAATTTAAAAGCAATAAGTGAAATAGTTATAGATAATAAAGATTATAGAACTGAAAGAATCAATTATTTAATCTCAAGATTTGAACTAGATAATTTAAAAGATATAAAGGCAAAATTTTTGTCTGGTGGACAAAAAAAAAAATTAGTTATTGCACTATCTCTTTTGAGTGAGCCAAAAGTTTTACTATTAGATGAATGTTTTGCTGCATTAGATGTATTAACTATTAAAATGCTTCAAGAAATAATTGTTAGTCTACAACAAGAAAACAACATAACAATTTGCATATGCGATCATCAGGCAAGAGACCTTCTTGCTTGCGTTGATGTTGCAATGATTTTAAATAATGGAAAAATAGTTGCAGAAGACACCCCTTCAAATTTAGTGAAAAATATTAGTGCTAGAAATGCCTACTTTGGAGAAAGTTTCAAATTTAATTAATTTTTAATGCCAAACTTAATAATTTTTAAAAAGAAAATTAATAGATTTAACAATACGATCAAAGTAAGTGGAGATAAAAGTATAAGTATTAGATGGATATTGTTTTCATCCATAGCAAATGGAGTTTCCAAAGCACAAAACTTACTAATATCTGAGGATGTTCTGGCGGCTCTTAGTGTTATTAATAAATTAGGAATAAAATATAAATTAAATAAAACTTCATGTAGAATTTATGGAAGAGGGTTAGATGGTTACAAATATAAAAAAAACTTAATCATAGATGCAAAAAACTCAGGTACCCTTGGAAGGCTTATTCTTGGTCTTTTAATTAATGCAACTAATCCCATAAAGTTAGTTGGTGATAAAAGTTTATCTAAAAGAGATTTTAATAGAATTGCAAAGCCACTATCAAAATTTGGTTCTAGTTTTAAACTAAGAAATAAAATTAACTTACCTCTTTCAATAAATGGTACAGCAAATCTCAAACCGATACAATATTTTGAAAAAAGGGGGTCCGCTCAATGTAAGAGTGCTGTGATTTTTGCAGCCTTAAGAACAAAAGGTACAACAATTATAAAAGCTAAAAAATCAAGAAATCACACTGAGCTTTTATGTAAATATCTTAATCTTCCAATAACAGTAAATAAAAAAAAATCCTATGATATCATTAAGATAAGAAATGCTACAAAAATAAAAAGTTTAAATTATAAGATTCCATCTGATATAAGCTCTAGTGCTTTTTTTATAGTCCTGACTGCCCTAAACGTAAATTCTAAACTGGTAATTAAAAATGTAAATATTAATCCATCTAGAATTGGTATTATCAAAATTTTAAAAAAAATGGGTGTTAAAATTAAATTTAAAAACCAAAAAATTTATAAAGGAGAAAGAAATGCTGATATTCAAATTGAGGGACCTAAAAAATTAAAATCAATTAATTGTCCTGCAAACTTAACTAGTGAAGCAATAGATGAGTTTTTAGTAATATTTTTAATAGCAGCAAAAGCAGAAGGGGTATCGTATTTTAAAAATTTAGCTGAATTAAATCAAAAAGAAAGTCCTAGGTTATATTGGGGAGAAAAAATTTTAAATAAAATGGGTATAAAAACAGTGGCAACAAATAACTCAATAAAAATTTATGGTAACCCAAATCTCAAACTATACAAAAAAATTGTAATTAAAGATTATTTAAAAGATCATAGGGTTTTTATGACAAGTGTCATTGCATCTTTATCTTTTGGAGGTGAATGGCATATACATGATAAAGATTCAATAAAAACCTCATTTCCTAATTTTTTGAGTATTATTAAGAAAATTCATAAATGATTAAAAAAAGATTTATAAAAATTGCTATTGATTCTCCAGCAGCAGCTGGAGCTGGAACATTGGCTAAATCAATATCAAAGCACTATAATCTTTATTATCTTGATACTGGAAAAATTTACAGAATGATTGCTTATATTAAAATGAAATTTCCAAAACAATTTAATCAAGCATTTTTAAAAAAAAAAATTCGATCGATTAAAACTAAAGATCTTACAAATAAAAATTTACTTACAGATGAGGTAGGTACAGAAGCATCAATTATATCAAAAAATAAAAATTTAAGAAAATTAGTTCATTCATTTCAAGTAAATTGTGCTTACAATCCCCCAAAGAAATATAATGGATCTTGTTTGGATGGAAGAGACATAACTTATAAAATTGTCCCTGACGCAGATTTTAAATTTTTTATAACAGCCAGCGTGAAAACAAGAGCATTAAGAAGATACAAAGAGCTTAAGAATTTTAATGAAAAAATTTCTTTCCAAAATGTGCTTAAAAGTATTAAAAAACGTGATAAAAATGACTTTAATAGGAGGGTTTCACCGCTAAAGAGAACCAAAGATTCAGTATTGCTAAATACAACGAAACTTAATAAAAGAGCCTGTTTTTTAAAAATAAAAAAAATTATAGACAGGAAACTTAAAAGTTAATGGAAATTTATAAAGATTTATCAAATCCAGCATCTCAAGAATTTGAACAATTACTTAATAGCCAATTATCAAAAATAGAAATCCAAGAAGGTAAGATCATAGAAGGTAAAATTAATAAAATAACCGAAAAATTTGTATTCTTGTTTGTAGAAGGTTTAAAAAGTGAACCTGTTTTAGATATTAATGAATTGAAAAGTATGGGATTAGGAGAAAAAATTAAAGTTGGGGAAACCATCTCTGTATTGTTGGAAAAAATAGAAGACAAAAACGGTGAAGTGTTAGTATCTGCTAGTAAAGCTCAAAAGATAAAAGGTTGGGACAAATTAGTTGAGGCCTATGAAAAAAATGAGCCGATAATGGGTAAAATTACCTCCAAATGTAAAGGTGGGTGTATTGTGGAGCATATTGATACTGGCTCTTTAATGTTTTTACCTGGATCACAAATTAGCGACAAACCTCTTAAAGATATCAGTCATTTAATGAACGAGCCACAGAAATTTGCATTAATAAAGTTGGACAAAATTAGAGGTAATGCATGTGTATCAAGAAGAGAAATTATTTCCTCATTTAAAAAAGAGGACAAAGCAAAGATAATAGAAAAATATAAAGTTGGAGATATTATTAAGGGTGCTGAAGTTAAGGGATATAGTTCATTTGGATGTTTTTTTAATGTAAATGGTGAACTAGATGTTTTAGTTCATTTACAGGAAATTTCTTATTCTAGAGTTAATCATCCAGATGAAGTATTCAACATAGGTGAAAAGCATGACCTAAAAGTTATTACTGTTGATAATGAAAAATTACAAGTTGGATGTTCCGTAAAGCAATTATCACCAGATCCTTTTGAACATATAGAAAATTATGAATTAAATAAAATTTATAAAGTAAAAGTTGTAAAACTTATGGACTTTGGAGCTTTTTGCGAATTAGAACCTGGTCTTACTACTTTACTTCATTCAAGTGAACTAAGTTGGACAAAAAAAAATATATCTGCAAAAAAAATGTTCAAAGTTGATGATGAAATTGATTGTATAATAACTGAAATAGATAAGGAAAAACGAAGAGTTGCTATAAGCCACAAATTGACACAAGAAAATCCATTTAAAGTTTTTGAAAAAAATTATTCAACTGGAGATGTTATAGACGGTGAAGTTGCGAATAAGAATGAATATTCTTTATTTATAAAAATTAATGATTTAGATATAGATGCATTTTTACACTGTAATGATTTAACTTATTTGAGTAATGGAGAAGAAGAGCTCACTAAATATAAAAAAGGTGACAAATTAAGTGTAAAAATTTTAGAAATTAAAGCGGATGATCAAAAAATTAGAGTTGGATTAAAACAAACCCAACCAGATCCATTTGATTGGTTTAAAGATAAAAAAGTTAACCAAACAATAACAGTTAAAGTGATCTCAACTGACAATAAAGGATTGATAGTAAAACCAGAAGGATGTGAAATGGATTTACCAATTCGTAAATCAGCAATTGCAATTAGTTCTGCAGATGCGCGTCCTAACAGATGGACAGGTGGAGAAAAATTAGATTGTGCTATAGCTGATCTTGATTTGCAAAAAAGAAAAGTAACGCTAAGTATTAAACTTCTTGAAGAAATTGAAAAAAAAGAAGCACTAGAGAAATATGGATCAGAGGGATCGGGTAAAAATTTACCTTTTTCTTCACTTTCAGAAGATTTAAAAAAAAAAGATAAAGAATAACGTAGACTCAAATTGGCTATTGTAAAATCAAAGCTTTTAAAACAACTTTCAAATAATTACCCAAATTTTCTAAAGAAAGATTTAGAAAAGTTTATAAATATTATTTTATCTGAAATTAAAAAGTCATTGAAAAGGGGCGATAGAGTTGAATTAAGAGGATTTGGAATATTTTCAACTAAAATTCAAAAAGCCCGAATTTCAAGAAATCCTAAAACTGGTGAAAAAGTAAACACACCTGAGAAAAAAACAATTCACTTTAAAATGTCTAAGGATTTGTTTAATAAATTAAATGATGAAACATAAAAATATTTTTGTTGCTTGTGACACCTCTAATTTAAGTAAAATAAAAAGAATAATTAAACAAACCAAAACCAACAAACTTAAAATTTATCCAAAATTTGGATTGCAATTTTTCTACTCTAAAGATGGTAGGAAATTTTTAGAAAATTTTAAAAATGATTTTTGGTTAGATTTAAAAATTAATGATATTCCACAAACATCACAATCTGCTATAGATAGCTTAAGAGATCTAAAAAAATGTAAATATGTTACAGTTCACGCAAATGGTGGTCTTGAAATGCTTAAGGCTGTAAAGAAAAAAACTAAAAAAATTAATAAAGATATTAAAGTGTTAGGAGTTACAATTTTAACAAGTCTTAACAATAAGTCCCTTAAAGAAATAGGTTATACAAAATCTGTAAACCAATTAGTCTTGAGACAAGCAAGTCTTATAAAAAAGTCAGGTTGTGATGGTATAGTTTGCTCTGCGCAAGAAGCAAAAATGTTAAGAAAAAAATATAAAAAATTATTTATAGTAACTCCTGGAATAAGATTACCTGGGGATAATATTAATGATCAATCAAGAGTAACAACCCCAAATGAAGCTTTTAAAAATAAAGTTTCTGGAATTGTAATGGGTAGATCTTTAATTAAAGGAAATATCAAAAATAATATTCAAAGATTAATTGATCACTTAAATCAATGATCAAAGGATCTAAAATCTGTGGGGTATCTGATATTAATACGCTTAATTTTATAGTTAATCACCCTTACCCACCTCAATTTATTGGTTTCATCTGTAATTATAAAAAAAGCTCAAGATATATAGGGATTGAAATGCTAAATAAACTTTTATCATTAGATAAAAAGAAATCTAATTTTGTTGCCGTGCTTGTAAAACCTGATGAAGATATTTTAGAAAAAATTAAACACCTCTCTTTTGATTATTACCAAATTTATGATTGTACTCCAGAAGAAATTCAATCCATAAAAACTAGATATAACAAAAAAATTATTACTGCTTTGACTATAAAAGATGAGGTTGACGTGAAAAAATATGAAATGTTTTATAAAGTAACTGATATCTATTTATTTGATAGTAAAGGTTATGAAAAAAGTATGGCTTTTGATCATAGCCTTATTAAAAAAATAAAGATTAACAAACCATTAATGATAGCAGGAAATATTCAAATAGATGATAATCTTGAAAATTATAAAAAAATAGCCGATATTATAGATATATCTGGGGGTGTAGAAACTTCCGGGTTAAAAGATAAATCCAAAATAGATATTTTTTTAAAAAAGGTAAAAGAGATACATTATGAAACTTAAAAAAGGAGTACCTTTAATTGATCAACACGATCAAAATGGTTTTTGGGGTGGTAAATTTGGAGGAAGCTTTATTCCTGAGACATTAAAAAAACCTGTAGAAGATTTAACAAGCAAATTTAAAAAATTAAGAAAAGATAAAAAATTTCTTAAAAAAAGAGACTTTTATTTTAAAAATTATATTGGGACTCCAACTCCGTTTGTAAAACTTGATGATTTATCAAATCACCTAGGTGGTGCCCAAATATGGGCAAAAGTTGTATCTGAAGCAAATGGAGGTGCCCACAAAATATATAACGCAACAGTCCATGCTTTAATTTGTAAAGCTATGGGAAAGAAATATATCGTTGGTGATACAGGGGCTGGTTATGCAGGAAAAATGCTAAGTATGGCTGCTAAAAAATTTGGTTTAAAATGTAAAATATTTATGGGTGCAAAGGATATGAAAAGACAAAAACCTAACTGTGACGCGATGAGAAAAAATGGAGCTGAAATAATACCAGTTTATTCAGGTAGTCAGACCTTAGTTGATGCTGTCAGTGAATGTATGAGATACTGGGTATCAAATTGTGATAACACCCATATGTGTGTTGGAAGTACAGTAGGACCTAATATATTTGTTAAAATCTGTGGCTTTAGTACAGCACAAATTTCTAGAGAATTAAAAGAACAATTAAAATCAAAATTTAAAAAGATTCCTAATAAAATAAAACTAATTAATTGTGTTGGCGGAGGAAGTTCTGCTTATGGTTTTTGGAGTGAGTTTATTGATTATAATAAAAAACAAATTGAATTAATTGGTGTTGAGGCTGGTGGACCAAAAAAATCAAAACTGCATGCAGCACCATTAAGTAGAAACGCTAAAATAGGAATTTTGCATGGAGCAGCATCATATCTTTGTCAAAATAAAGAAGGACAAATTAATGAAACAGAGTCTATAAGTGCAGGACTAGATTATCCTGGCGTTAGTCCTATTCATTGTTTTTTAAAAGACATTAAAAGAGCAAGATACACTTATGCTACAGATGAAGAGGCTCTTGATGCTCATGTAATGGTTACAAAGTATGAAAATATAAATCCAAGTTTAGAGCCTAGTCATGCATTTGCAGAGGCTATTAAAATAGCACCAAAACTAAGTAAGGATACAATAATCATTGTCAATTCCTGTGGTGACGCCAAAAAAGACAGAGATATTTTAAGAAAAAGATTGGGTAAGAAATAATGTCCTCTTTGATAAATCAAGCATTTAAAAAAGCAAAAAGTGAAAATAGACCTGCGTTACTTACATATACAGTTGCTGGGGATAATACAAAAAAAAAGTCACTTGAAATACTTAAATCAATTTCTAAGTATGCAGATATCTGTGAACTAGGTTTTCCTCATAACACCCCAATTGCTGATGGTGGTCAAATTCAGACTAGCGCTTATCGAGCAATTAAAAATGGGGTTAAAATTAATGATGTTTTTTCAATTGTTGAAAATTTTAAAAGATCTAAAAGGACCAAGCCAATTATCTTGATGGGTTATTACAACATGATCTTTCAATATAATGAGAATAAATTTTTAAAAAAATGTAAAAATGTAAAAGTTGACGGTTTAATTGTTGTAGACTTACCTTATCCTGAAAATAAAAAATTTGCCGCTAAATGTAAAAAAAATAAAGTTAATTTTATTCAACTAGTCTCTCCTACAACCTCGCATTTTAGATTAAAAAAAATAATCAAAGACTCTCATGATATGATTTACTATATCAGTATGCTTTCAACAACTGGAGGAAAACTTAAAGTCTCTCCTAAAAAGATACTTAAAAGATACAGTAGAATTAAAAAACAAGACAAATCTAAAAATATTGTTATAGGGTTTGGGATTACTGAAAAAACAATAAAATCTCTCAAAAAAGCAGATGGGTTAGTAGTTGGTAGTGCAATTTGTAGGGAAATTTCAAGCTCTATTAAAAAGAGACAAAATCCTGTCACAAATGTTACTAATATTGTTAAAAGACTTAAAAATAAAATTAAATGAACTGGATTACTAAAATAATAAAAGCAGGTGAAAAAATTAAAACTGCTTTTCATGAAAGAGCCTCAAAAGAAGATATAGCAAAAAGTAACTGGACAAGCTGCTGTAAGGGACCAATTTTAAAAAAGGATTTAGCACAAAACCTTTGGGTTTGCCCTGATTGTAACAAACATCATAGAATTAAACCAAGTCAAAGATTTGATATTTTATTTGGTAAAAATAATTATGAAGTATTTAAAACACCCATTCCACAAGACGATCCTCTAAACTGGACAGACTCTAAGCCTTATAAAGATAGATTAAAAATTGCTCGTAAAAAAACAGCTATGGAATGTGGAATGATGGTTGCTTGTGGAACAATCAATAATATTAAGATTACAGTCGTAGCATCAGACTTTGATTTTCTAGGTGGCTCAATAGCTGCAGCTGAGGGAGAAGCTTTTTTATATGGAATTCAATATGCTATTGAAAATAAAACCCCTTTTTTATGTTTTAGTGCAGGTGGAGGGATGAGAATGATGGAAAGTTTAATTTCATTATCTCAAATGACGAGAACAACCCTTGCAATTAACGATTTAAAGAAAAATAACCTTCCTTATATAGTTTGTATTACAGACCCTACAGCAGGTGGTATAACGGCATCTTACGCAATGTTAGGAGATATTCATATTGCTGAGCCTGGTGCATTAATAGCTTTTGCGGGTGCAAGAGTAATTCAGGGTACCGTAAAAGAGGAATTACCAGAGGGTTTTCAAAAAAGTGAATATGTTGAAAAAACAGGTTTTGTTGATTTAATAGTCGAACGTAAAGATCTCGCCTCTAAAATAGGAACTTTATTATCAATATTTTTAAAAAGAAATTCTGCTATAAGATCTGACCAAGATGAAACTTCAGAAGACAGTCAATCGCTTACAAAAGCTGCATCCTAAAGAAATCGATCTAAGTTTAGATCGTATAAAAAAACTTTGTAAAAGATTAGGAAATCCACAAGATAAAATTAAAGCAATTTCTATTGTTGGTACAAATGGAAAATATTCAACAATCCAAGCAATGTTTGCTATTTTAAAAGAAGCAAATATTAAATGTAATATTTATACTAGTCCTCATATTAAAAATATCAATGAAAGGTTTGTTTTTAATAACCATGAACTTAATAATGATGAATTAGAAAGTTTATTTGAAGAAATTGAAAATGCAAACAACAATGAACCAGTTACTTTTTTTGAAATACTAACTGCAGCTTATTTTTTAAAAGCTTCTCAATATTCAGACAATATTAATCTTATAGAAACTGGCTTGTTTCATAGGTTTGACGCCACTAATATTCTTAAAACTAATCTAGCAAATATTGTAACTTCTATTGGCCTTGATCATTTAGACTGGCTACCTGAGAATGAAAAAACTGTTGAAAAAATTATTTATGAAAAAACCTCAACTCTTTTAAATTCTAATATTATTGTTGCAAAACAAAGTTCTGAAGAAATTATAGAAAGTATTAAAAAAACTATCTCAAATAATAACTCAAATAAATCATTTCATAATGAAGATTATAGTTTTGCAATGAAAGAAAATGATTTTTTTTATTATGAAGATCAATTAGGTGGAATAAAATTACCAATGCCAAACGTAAAAGGTCAATTTCAATTAGAGAATATATCGACTGCTATTGCAACTCTTAGAACTTTAAAAGATTTAAATATAAAAGATGAACATATTCAAAAAGGCATTACAAAAATAAATAGTATAGCAAGATTGGAAGAAATAAAATCTGGCAAACTTAAAGAGCTTGTAAAAAAACATCAACTTTTTGTTGATGGCTCACACAATCCCCTGGGAGCAAAAGTTTTAAATGAATATTTGGAAAGTTTAAATTGTAATAAACACATCATTATAGGAATGATGGCAAACAAAGATCATAATGAATACATGAGTTACTTTAAAGATATCTCAAGCTTAACCACTATAGATATACCTAATCAACCAAACTCAATTAAAGGAATAGAGCTTAAAGAAAAACTAAATAACTTCATAAATATCAAATATAAAGAAAGTATATATGAAGCAATCAGATCTATTCCAGTAAAAGATAACGATATTATCCTAATAACTGGATCTCTTTATCTTGCTGGGGAAGTTTTAAACTTAAATTAGATATTTTTTTCTAAGAATTCTTTCATGTGGCTTTCGGGAACACCACCAACTTTTCTATCTACCTCAATACCTTTTTTATAGACAATAACAGTTGGCACACCTCTAATACCTGCTGCACTTCCAGTGTTAATACCACCATCTTCAATATCTGCATAATAAAAACTTGCTTTTTCTTTATATTCATTAGCTAGTTTATCCATGACAGGTTTTAAAGCTTTGCAAGGCCCACACCAAGCAGCACTAAACTGGATTACAGAAACATCTTCATTCTTAATTTTATTATCAAAATCTTCATCTTTGAAATCTACAAGCATATTAATGATATAATTGATTCAATTGATTATTCAATGGGCAAAAGTATGTTTTTTTAATTTATTAAATTATGCGTCAGAATATTTTTGCTCTAGATTCATCACATATTCATTAATTCCATCAAGAAATTTGAGCTTTTCATCAATATTTTTAAATGAAAACATCTTATCTTCATTTTCTCTAATCTCATCACACTCTGAATAAAAGGCAGAAACTGTCCACCATTTTTCCTTATTAGTGCTTAATATTCTTGAAGCAATACGACGTTTTATCTTTTTATGGATTTCTTTTGGTAAAATTTCAGGTGCTTCATTAAATATAAGACCGTGACCAAATGTAATCAATCTTTCGTCTTCAAATTTATCTAGTAAGGCAAATTTATCTTTCCAGTCTCCTGTATGAAATTTAGAAAATAAAGCTTGATCTTTAGCAGACGTAAACCCTCCTACATAAATTGACTCTTCTGGTTCTAAATCAACTTGTGATGATGTTTCCATTTTTTCTTCAGCTGCTTCTCTTAAGATATTTGATATATCCTTTGAAAATTTTTCATTTTTTTTCATAAGTTCAGCTCTTTTATTGAGTAGATTTTCACCAATCTTCTTATATGGGTCTACATTCAAACCATAACTTTTATCTAAGATAATAGGGGATTTATTAGCTTTGATAGATTTATAAAAACGAGGAGATTTTTTCATTTCTTTTTTAAGATCCTCATAACTAAGTTTTTGAAGCTCTTCAATATTTGCAGATAGATTAACTGCCAATCCCCACTTGTACACTTCATGGAAACATGTCTTAGGATGTAAGGGTGAAACTAAAAATAAATAATTTTTACCAAAAAAGTTTTCATTAATAGTAAACATTTTTTCTTGTTGAATCATATTCTCAACAACAACTTTACTTTTTGTTTTTAAATATTCGTGCCATAAATCAGGTTGTTTGTCTTTTAATAATCCTAAAATATTCACAGTATTTACTGCATCTACTAATGCTGAATGACTATCTTTAGAATCAAATCCATTTAATCTTGTAAGTGACTCTAATTTCATAGATTTATTTCCTTTTGGATTAAGCTCAGTTTTCAAAACATTTTCATCAATTGCAAATGCAGCTTTGATCATTGTAAGAGCATCATGCCTTGAGTTACCTTCAGTATTCATTAGGTATGGTTTCCTTAATGATTTAAAAAACTCTCGCCTAGTAACTTCATCATCAAATAAACAATTATTAAATCCTAAAAATGTAGCTGGAGCCCACTCACGAAACTTTTTTTCTATCTGATCTATCATTTGGTAGTGACTCAAATTTCCCTTAGTAATTAAATCAACATTAGATCTGTTGATGCATAACGCCGTAGCTGACGGAACTCTATCTTGGGGCATTCTACATCTTGCTGAAAAACGCTCTAATTCTTTAAAGTTTTCATCAAGTAAAATTGCACCTACTTCAATTATTGTTGCCCAATCTAATTGAGCGCTATCAGTTTCAAGGTCGTAGACTACGTAATTCAATTTGCTCTCCTTTGTGTATAAAATTGTTCAACTTTCTCTAAAAATTTATTTTGATAATCTTTTAGTCTCTCACCATTTATTATAAACCTTTGAAATATATTGTCTTTTGTACAAAGTAAAATTACTGCTTGAGAGATTTTTGAACCATGTACTACATCATGTGCTAAAGCATAAGCTGCACACTGCAAATAATAATCCTCAATCCACTCATCTTTTTTTGGCTTATTGCTTTGTTTGAAATCAATTATTGTCTCGTGTTTTTCATAAACTCCAATACAATCAGCAGCTCCTGCATATTTTCCTGGATAATACAACGTTGCTTCACATCCCCAAATTTCATCTAATTTATTTCTAAGACCATTTTCAATAATTTGGTCTGCCATCATTCTTTCTCTAGTATTATCCCCCAATAAATCTAAATTTAATTTACCTAGTAAAAATTTTTCAATATAATCATGCATTGAGGTTCCTCTGCTACTAGCTTCTCGTTTTATAATCTCAGCCTGCTTGTGACCAACTCTATCTTTCCAAGCTTGAAGAGATGCTTTTTTTTCCTCAGACTCAGTTGCTTTTAATATTGTTGTAACTGAAGGTAATCTTTCTTCATTCACAGCATAATGCCTTGAACCATCAACAATTGATCTAGTAGACTTTGGATAGATATATTTATTATTCCACTGCATGTGATTTCTTATATTCTTTATTGGAGAAAAATAAAAATTAATTTTTTGCTTGTTTTGAGTGATCAACAAATTTTTCTACATTTTCAGTTTGAACAGCTTTTTCAAGTTGTTCAGGATCTTTAATACTTTCAAGAGTTCTGGTAATTGATCTAGCATCAGTGCCAAACTTATCAACAACTGCCATTGCCTCTTCTAATTTTTTTCTAAGAGAAATTATATTTTCAAAGTGTTTTCCAAATCTCGTACTAATTGTTTTCAAATGATTATAAATTTCTGTTGCACCTTTTTGAACTTTCAAAGATTGAAAACCCATATGCAAAGATTGCAGATAAGCTGAAAGAGTATTGGGTCCACAAATTACAACTTTATGTTTTTTCATTAATTCTTGAGTTAATAACTCTTTAGTACTTGGATCTTGGTATTCAGTTAATTCTTTATATAAGCTTTCAGTTGGTGCGTACACAATCGCAAAATCTGTAGTTTTTGGTGGAACGATATATTTCTCGTTAACACTTTTGGCTTTAGCTTTAAAAGCAGTAGCCAATTTTGCTCTAGCATCAGCAACTACTCTTTTATCATCCGCATCATGACCATCGGTAATTGCTTTGAACTTTTCTACTGGAAAATGGCTATCAACTGGGACTAAAACATCTCCTTGAAGTTTGATTGCAAATTCTACATTTTCACTGGTATCTTCCTTCATCTTAACATTAGTCATGAATTGAGAGGCAGGTAATAAATCTTTAATTAAAGCATCTAAACTAAACTCAGCAAGGGTTCCATATTTTTTAACTCCAGCTAAAATTTTGGTGATCCCCTCCTGGCTTTGATTTAATAATTGAACTTGTTGATTAAAGTTTCCAACTTTTTCATCCACCTTTGTTAAGGCTTCTGTCATATCTTTAGTAACCCCTGTTGATAGATTGTTAAACGAGGTCGACATCGAGCCCAGTGAAGTATTAATAGTATTGTTAAGAGTATCTTTTAAATTCTGTATTTCAGTCTTTAAGTTAGCTATCTCTTCAACTTCCTTATTTTCATTTTCATCTTTAGGCTTAGATTTCAGGTTTAGATACAGAATTAATGAGGCAATCCCTACCAACAAAACTAATAAAATAATTAAAATTATATCCATGATTCTAATAATTTATTTTATAGTAAAAATATGATTAATATATTTAATTATTAAAAACTTATCTGATGGAATTATTCTTAATATTAAAAATTATATTTATTATAGGGGCAGTAATTGCAGTTTATGCAATCGTTAGAAACCTTGATATTATTAAGATTATTCTAGTTTATTGGAAAGATCTAATTCTTAGAAAGTAACTTTGTTAGCTTTTTAACCTCTAATTTTTTTACTGATGATTTTGATATCATCATGCAAGCCTCTGATTTTAATATTTCTCCATCTTTTAAAATACGAAGATTGTTAGCTTTTAAAGTCTCACCAGTTGACGTTATATCAGTGATAATTTCGCTTGATCCTGTAAAAGGATAAGCTTCTGTAGCCCCTAAACTTCCAACTAGCTTAAATTGAGTAACACCTTTTGAAAATAAAAACTCTCTAGTTAGATTTGGATATTTTGTTGCAACTCTTAATCTTTTCTTCTTTTTGTCTTTAAAATCAAATGCAATTTCCTCTAAATCTGCAACTGTTTGAACATCTATCCATGGATCAGGAATTGCAACAACCAAAGTTGCTTTTCCAAAATCATATCTTTTAGATACATTGATTTTATTTTGAATATTAACTTCACTTTCTTTTAGTAAATCAAATCCTGAAAAACCAAGATCTAATGAGCCATCTCCAAGTCTTTCAACAATTTCTCTAGCATGAAGGTATAAAACTTTTACATTTTTTAATTGCTTTATCGAGCCTAATAAATCTCTTTCTCCTCTTTCTGAAACTAGATTTAGTTTATTTTTTTTAAATATCTTTAGAATATCTTTTCTAAGTCTACCTTTGCTTGGAATACCAATATTAATTATATTTTTTTTCATTAGTAATTTAAATTTAACGCAGCTCCTACTGCAGCTACTTGATTTTTTGAGCCAAGATCTGAAATTAATTTATCGTATCTTCCGCCACTAATTATGTTTCTATTTTTTGATTTAGACTTAATATCAATTTTAAATACCATGCCGGTATAGTATTCTAATTGTCTTCCAAATGATGCAGAGAATACAACATTTAATTTTGAAATTTTATTTTCAGAAATTGGGAAATATTTCTGATCAACTATTAAATTTATTTTATTTTTTTTGAAAAACTTATTTAGCTCATTTGCAGCTTTATTAATTGGACATTTAATTTTAAGAAAATCTTTAATAATTTTAGATACATCTTTACCCTTACTAGCTCCTCTTGGATCTCTAATTTTATTATCAAATCTTTTTAAAATTTCGTTAATTGTCCTTCCTGCAACAACTTTAGATAAGTCCTCATTTAACATTTTAAAATATCGTTTTTTATCAATTTCAACGATAGTTGGATCTACGTCTGAATTAGTTTCTAATCTCTTTAAAAGGTCGTTAAAATATTTTTCTCTCCAAAAATGTCTTGATAATCTTAACTTCCAACGCTTTGGAATATCTAATTTTGAAATTAACAAATTAAAAATTTCAACATTGCCAACGGTTAGAGTTCCTGATGTATATTTTATATTTTTAAGAGATTTTAATGAAGTATTGATGATTTCTTTATCATCATTTTTTTCATCTTTAGATCCAATAATTTCAAAGCCAACTTGATCTCTAATTATTGAGTCTTTTTTATTTTGTGACTTTCTATAAGCCTGACCGCTATAAAAAATCTTTTCTTTTCCCTTTAAATCATTCTCTAAATATCTAAGACATGATGCAATAGTTAGGTCAGGTCTAAGACAAAGCTCACTTCCATTTTGATCATTAAAAGAAAAAATAAATTTTCTAAAATTTTCACCTGATCTTTGAACAATGTGATTAGCCTCTATTACCGAGGGTAAATCTATATACTCAAATCCTTTAGATTTGACCGATCTAAGGATATTTTCAGATAAGTTTTTTGATTTCATTAATTAAATCAGCTTTTGGAATTGTTTGATTGTTTTCACCCTTAACCCCTTTAAGGTTTTTTATGGTGACTGTATTATCATTAAATTCATTTTCGCCACAAATAATCGCAACAGACAATTGTCGTTTATTTGCTAAATCAAGTTGTTTACCTAGGTTTTTTTTAGTGTTTAGAAATACTTCAGCATTAATATTATTTTCTCTTAATTGATCAACTAATCCATAATAGTTTTTCAAATATTTTTGATCCATTACACAAACTAAGACAGGTTTTTGATCTTCTATTTTAATTTGGTCTAATTGCATCAAAGCAAATAATAATCTATCCACACCAAAACTAATCCCTGTTCCTGGAATATCAACTCCTCTAAATCTTGAGATAAGTTTTGCATAAGCTCCACCAGAACATATGCTGCCAATATCTACTTCTTTTCCTTTATTGTTTGTCACCTTAAAGTTTAGATTAGTCTCTACAATAAAATCTGAATAATAAGCTAGTCCTCTTACAATTGTAAAATTTGTCTTAACTTGATTTAAATTTGATCCATATCCAAGTATTTCAAATACATCTTCTAACTCTTTTATTCCTTCTTGAGAAAGTGGGTTTTTTAAAGTTTCTTTTAATTGTTTTAAATCTTTTATTTTTAAGAAATTTAAAATTTGTTGAGCTTGGTCGTCTGATAGATCTGCTCCTTTAGTAATAGCACCACTTTGATCTTTTCTCTCTTTTTTGAGTAAATCTTCAACTCCTTTTAAACCAAACCCAGGCTTATCTAATTTATCAATTGCTCGAATGACTTTAATTTGTTTTTCTTCAGAAATTTTTAATTCATCAATCAATCCTTGAACTATTTTTCTATTGCTTGCATTTATAGTAAATTGATCTTTGTTTAATCCACAATCTGACAATGTACTTGAAATTAAGTTACAAAGCTCAGCATTTGCTTGAGCAGGATTAACATTTCCAACTATATCAAAGTCAGCTTGCATAAATTCTCTGTATCGACCATTTCCAGCTTTTTCATTACGAAATACATTTTGAATTGCATATCGTTTATAAATTGAGGGTAGTTCTTGATTATTTTGGGCAACAAATCTTGCTAGTGGACTTGATAAATCATATCGAAGCGTGATATTTTTTTCACCATCTTGGAATGAGAATACATCAGACATAGGATTACTATCGTCTTCTGCAAGAAAAGATCCTATATTTTCACTAATTTCAAACGAAGGTGTTTCAAGAGCTTCTGCTCCAAACTTGATAAAATTATCCTCAATAGCTTTTAAAAGCTTTTTTTTGAGAAGTAGTTTTTTATCCCAACGATCTTCAAACCCTGAAGGTAATCCAGGAACTAATTTATTTTCTTTATTCATTTTTTGGTACCCGGGCTGAGAATCGAACTCAAACTTAAAGTTCCACAAACTTTCGTGCTAACCGTTACACCACCCAGGCATTCCCTGTTTTTATATTATTTTTATGTAGATTAAAAATTATATTATAAATAAATAGCCTACAGGCTATGGAAACAGATTCTATGAGTGCTTCTTAAAGTCTTTCTGTATGTAATATTTATAATCATCGACAGTGTTTTAGACAATAATTTTGATTAATCAAGACATAATTAAAAAAACATATCTATCTTAATAAATAAAACACCCTCTAAGATATTTTTTAATGGATAAACTAATCTAATTTTTTTAAATTTACTGCTGAAGGGCCTTTTGGGCCATCTTCGAGAGTAAATTCTAGTTTATCGCCTTCATTTAGATATCTCATGCCAGCTGCTTTTACTGCTGAAGCATGTACAAAGGCGTCTTTTTCTTTATCATCTCTTTCAATAAATCCATAACCCTTTTTACCATTATACCATTTAATTTTACCAGTAAGCGTACTCATCGTATCTCTTAGTCCTATTGTTATTTTTTTTTTTAATAGGTTAATTTCTTTTATGATTATTTCAAGGTGAAAAGTAGGTGGTGGTGCCTCGGGAAGGATTCGCACCTCCGACACAAGCCTTTTCAGGGCTCTGCTCTACTCCTGAGCTACCGAGGCAAATGATTAACCTCTAAAGATTATTCTGCCTTTTGTAAGGTCATAAGGTGTCATTTCTACTGTCACATTATCACCTTGCAATACTCTAATTCTATTTTTTCTTAACTTACCAGCAGTATGGGCTGTAACCGTATGACCGTTTTCTAATTTTACTCTAAACATTGCGTTGGGAAGTAAGTCTGTTACTTTTCCTTTAAATTCCAGTAAGTCTTGTTTTGACAAATTTATTTACTCCTAATTCTTTTTTTTACAGATTGAGCATGTCCTGCCAACCCTTCATAATTTGCAAGTGTTATAACGGATGGCCCAAGACTTTCAATACCCTTTTTAGATAAGTTTATATAAGAAATCCGTTTATAAAATTCATTAACACTTAATCCACTTGAATATTTTGCAGATCCATTAGTGGGTAATATATGGTTAGAGCCAACATTGTAGTCCGTCATTGCCATTACAGCATATTTTCCTAAACAAATAGATCCTGAATTTTTAATTTTAGGAATAAATGATTTATAGTTAATGATATTAAGCTCTAAATGCTCTGGTGCAATTTTATTAACAACATCAATTATTTTTTTATCGGAACTTAGATGCATTAAAATTCCATTACTCATTAAACTTTTTTTAACAATAGATTGTCTTGGTATTTCTTTTAATTGTTTTGATATCTCAACTTTTACTTTTTCAATTAATTTCTTGTCTTTAGATATAAGTATACACTGGGCATGATTGTCGTGCTCTGCTTGCCCTATTAGATCACTCGCAACCCACTCTGGATTTGAAAATCTATCACAAACAATAGTCACCTCTGAAGGACCAGCGATCATACCTTCAATTCCAACATCACCAAAAACTTCGCGCTTGGCCTGAGAGACAAATGCATTCCCTGGTCCAACAATTTTATTAACTTTTTTAATTTTTTTTGTTCCATATGCGGCGGCAGCTATGGCAGAAGGACCTCCTATGGAGTAAATTTCTTTTATTTTACATTTTCGTGCAGCATATAAAACTGCTGGATTTTGTTTTCCCTCAAATCCAGGATTAATCATTACAATTCTCTTGACTCCTGCAACAATTGCGGGAATCGCGTTCATTAAAACACTTGATGGATAAGAGGCTGTTGAGCCTGATACATAAATTGCGATAGATTCTATTGGTATATATTTATATTCTAATTTGTTATTCAAATTATCTTTGTAAGAAATATTTTTAAACTTTTGAAGAGAATGGAACTTATAAATTCTTGTGTAAGCAAGGTCAATTGCTTGTTTAACTTTTTTATCAAGTAATTTTATTGATTTAGAAATTTGCTTAATTGATGGAATAATTATTTTGTTTTGATTAAATCTTTTTTCATATTTTAATATAGCCCTATCTCCATTTTTTTTTACATCTTTAATAATATCGGTAACTGATTTTAAGTTAGATTGAACTTTATTCTTTCTTTGTAAAAGTAAAATATTCAATCTTTCATCAAAATCTTTAATGCTGCTCTTTAATATTTTCATTTATATTTAATTTCGTTTTGATCCTCTAATCTTACTTCAATTGTTTCCGTAGTTAAAGCAATGTGAGCATTATTATTAAATATTAGATTAATTTCAAAATCATCGTTATTTTTTAGATAATCTATAGCTATTAACTCTAAACATAATTCATTATTTTTTTGATCAATGTTTTTAGACTTTACTTTGTCAACAAAGTCAAATCTACAAATACTGTTGATCTTTTTATTCTCTTGATCTGTTTCAATCTTAGTTCTTTCGATTGATAGTAAAAAAACTTTATTTGAAGCAAGATATTTAATATCTGAAACTTTAACTTTTGCACCTGCTGTACATGCTGAAATCATTTGCAAGCCTTCATTGTCTGTTGCTATAATTTGTGCTAAATATTTTTTTTCCATTATTTAATTCTTCTAATTTTTGCTCCAACTTTTTTTAATTTTTTTTCTATATTTTCATATCCGCGATCCAAGTGATAAATTCTATTAATAATTGATTTTCCCTTTGCGGTTAATGCAGCAAGAATTAACGATACAGATGCCCTAAGATCCGTTGCCATTAATTCCGCTGCTGCAAAATTTACATTTCCTTCAACTATTGCCTTATTTCCATTGGTTAAAATTTTTGCTCCCATTCGATTTAGTTCTGCAACGTGCATAAACCTATTTTCAAAAATATCTTCTTTAATTAAAGATTTTCGATTTGCTTTACATAACAGCACCATAATCTGTGCCTGTAAATCAGTTGGAAAGCCTGGATAAGGAGCAGTTTTTATATTCATGCTTTTGATGTTTTTATTACCAATAATATGTATTTCATCTTTTTTAGTATCTATCTTCGCACCAATCTTTTTAAGGATATTAATTTCGGTTTGGATAATATTTGGTATTACATTTTTTATTTTTAAATTTCCTTCAGTAGCAGCTGCAGCTATAAGATAAGTACCAGCTTCAATTCTATCAAACATGATTGGATAAATTGTTTCATTTATTTTTTTAACTCCAATAATTTTAAGTGAACGTTTTGCAATCCATTTTAGATTACACCCCGCTTTATTTAAAAAATTAACTAAATCTTTAATCTCAGGTTCGATTGCACAATTACTTAAAATGGTTGTTCCTTTTGCTAGACTTGCAGCAATAATTAAATTTTCAGTAGCTCCTACAGAGATTTTTGAAAACCTTATTTTCGAACCCTTTAAACCTTTTGGTGCTTTTGCATACACATAACCTTGGATAATTTTATATTTTACACCTAGTTTTGATAAAGCTTTTAAATGTATATCTACTGGCCTTGTACCAATTGCACATCCTCCAGGTAATGAAACTTTTGCGCTACCAAACTTTGCTAGCAAAGGACCTAAAACTAATATTCCAGCTCTCATAGTTTTTACTAAACTATAAGATGCAAATTTTTTTTGTTGTTTTGAATTATCAATAATTAATTTTTTTTTTTCAAATTTTGTTTTTGAACCTAATGATTGTAATAAGCTAATCATTGTCACTATATCTTTGACTTTTGGTAAATTATTTAGTTGGACTTTCTTACTTGATAATAAGCTTGCAGCCAAAATAGGTAAGGCAGCATTTTTGGAACCTGAAATTATTATTTGACCTTTGAGCTTATTTGCTCCAAAGACTTCTAATTTTTGCATTGCTAAACTTTAGGTAATGTTACTCCAGTTTGACCCATATATTTACCGTTACGATCTGCATAAGTCACCTCTGGCTTTTCATTTCCTTTTAAAAAAATAAATTGTGCAACACCCTCATTAGCATAAATTTTTGCAGGAAGTGGTGTTGTATTGGAAAATTCAAGTGTTACATATCCCTCCCAGCCTGGCTCTAAAGGGGTTACATTAACTATTATCCCACATCTTGCATAAGTAGACTTGCCCAAACAAATAACTAGAACATCATCTGGTATTTTAAATTTTTCAATTGTTCTAGCTAATACAAAGGAATTAGGTGGTATTACACATTCAGAAACATTTTTAGTCACAAAATTTGTAGGTTTAAAGTTTTTAGGATCAACTATCTCCGAATTAACATTAGTAAAAATTTTAAATTCATCTGAAACTCTAGCGTCATACCCAAATGAAGATAGTCCGTAAGAAATGCTATCACCTCTAACTTGTTTTTCTTCAAAAGGTGAAATCATTGCTTTTTCTAAAGACATTTTTCTAATCCACTTATCTGAAAGAACTGACATTTTCTATTTTTTTTTTTTAGTTTTTTTTTGAAAAGCTTTTCTTTTCTTTAGGTTTTTTCGTAACGCTATACTTAAACGCTGGTTTTTTTCTTTTGTGTTCATTCTTTATCTGGATTTGTAAGGAAGTCTAAAGTAATAGGTTTAGAAGTGTCTAAAGTTTTAGGCTGAGCCTTATCTTCTTTTGGTCCATCTTTTGCAAGACGTTTAGCTTTTTTTTCAGCAAGCTTTTTATCTCTTTTAGCTTGCTTCTCCATAAGCTTATTACCTTTTGTAGATTTATAATCGTAATGAATGCCCATAAAATTTTCCTAAGTACATATAGATCATATTACGTCAAAAATTAAGGCAATATTTTGAAAAATGTGCATTATTGTCAATAAAATATAAATTGAGTATAAGCTCCTATAGATAAATGGTATATCAAGTCATTGGTAATGACTAATTTCCTGGTCAGTACAGGGTGGGAGCACCAAACTTAATTTTTATAGAAAGTTTTTCTTAAAAAAAAACTAATTAAGATTAATCCAAAAAAAGCTAGTATTGGAATATAAATATCCGCAGAAAAAATTATGTCCATGACTGAAGGAATATCTGAGTTTTGATCAATTATTTTTTCTAATCCACTTCCTATAGATACACCTAAAAAAATTTGAGGAATAATACCTAATAAAGTTGCAAAGAAAAAATTGCTCACTTTAACATTAAAAATAGTTGGTAAAAGACAGCTTAATTGCCAAGGTATACCCCCAATAAATCGATATATTAATAAATAAATAAATTCTGATTTTTTAAACTTAATTTCAAGATTTTTATATTTGTTTAAAAATTTTTCTCTAATTAAATCTTTTAAAAAATAGTTACCAAATAAATATAAAAAAGTTGCTCCTATACTTAAGCCTAAAATAACTATTAATGTTCCAATCCATTTCCCAAAAATAAAGCCACCGAGTAAAGCCACTGGAGATCCAAATCCTAAAAATGGAAATACCCATAAAATTATTAAAAACAAAAAAATTATTGAAAGAAGGATTAAGTTCGAATTTTTAAGTTCAAAAAGATAAAATCTGTTTTCTTTTATAAAATCATAAGACGTAAGATCTTGAAAGCTAAATTTTGAAAAGAAAAAATATAAAAACAAACAAATTACTACTAGATAAAATAATCCTATGAATATTTTAATTTTTTTAGTTTTTTCCATTAAATCTAATGCTATTTATAAAATCTTCTATTTGCTATTTATATATTTAATTACTATAAAGGGCGAAATTTAATAAAAATTAACCACATTTATGAAACGAACATATCAACCATCTAACGTTAAAAGAGCTAGAAAACATGGTTTTAGGTCTAAAATGAAAACTAAAGGTGGAAAAAAACTTTTAGCTAGAAGAAGAGCAAGAGGAAGAAAATCGTTAACTGTATCTGTCTAAATAAATGAAAAGCAAAATACTTGCTCTTTCAAAAAATGAAGAATTTAAAGTTTTATTAAAAAAAAAAAAAATTTCTAATAAATATGTCACAATCTTTTTTGGTAAATTAGAAAGCAAAAATAATCAAAAATTTAATATAAGTTTCGTCGCTAAGAAAAAAATTGGAAATGCTGTCAAAAGAAATAAAATCAAACGTCGATTAAGAAATATTGCCTCAGATGCGATTAAAAAAATATCAATAAAATGTAACTATTCATACCTTGTTATTGCTAAGGCAACTATGTTAAATAACGAATACAAAAATATAAAAGAAATCATATTTCAGGATTTTAAAAATATAAAGTAATGAACATTTTTACGGATTTAATAATCAAAATTATCAAGGCCTATAAATTTCTTATTAGTCCATTAATTGGTCAGTCTTGTAGATATCTTCCAACATGCTCAGAATATAGTATTGAAGCATTAAAAAAATTTGGATTATTTAAGGGAACTTTAATTAGCTTTAAAAGAATTCTATCATGCCATCCAATTAAATTTTTAGGTGGTGGTGGTGGGTTTGACCCTGTTAAAAAAGAAACGAAAGCTAAAAAATAATGGAAACTCGAAATGTTATTGCGGCAATTTCTTTATCTGCAGCTGTAATAATCTTATATAGTTTGTTCTTTGCTCCACCACCTATATCAAAAGAAAATATTGAAAAAACAAATAATACTGAACAAAATAATGATGCCCCTAGTATAGATCAGAAAGAAAATTTAATTGAAATTTCAAGAGAAGAAGCCCTAAGTCAAAGTGAAAGAGTTCAATTTGAAAATCAAAGTATAATTGGAAGTATATCGCTAAAAGGAGCGGCAATTGATGATTTAATTTTTAAAGAGTACAATGTATCTCTTGATAGCGATGAAAAAGTAAAACTTTTAGGACCAAGAAATTCTAAAAATGGATACTTTGTAGAAAGTGGATTTATAACTAATGATAAAAATATTGATATACCAAATGCGGAGTCAATTTGGTCATTTTTAGGTGATAATAAACTTACAAATCAATCCTCAATTACATTATCTTGGACTAACGATCAGGGAATAACATTTGAAAAAGAAATATCCCTAGACGATAAATTTTTGTTCTCAATAAAACAAAGGGTAATAAATCCAACAACTAATGAATATGATTTTTATTCTTATGGACAAATTATAAGAAAACAAATTCCGGATATATCAAATTTTTATATACTCCATGAAGGTTTAATTGCAACTCTTGACGATGAACTTATTGAGGAAGATTATGATGATATTCAAGAAAAAAAATTCACAAAAGTTGCTCAAAAAGGTTGGCTCGGAATAAGTGATAAATTTTGGATTACATCATTGATCCCATCAAAAGATAAGGAGTTTAAAACAACTTTTGACTATAAAGATAAATTCAGAGCAAACTTTGTCTCTACTAATCCTTTAGAATTAAAAGCAAATTCATCAATCGAAGACGAGGTAAAAATAATCATAGCAGCTAAAAGAGTTGATGTTATTGATGGATATTCAGAATCTTTGGATATAGACAAATTTGATTTAGCAATAGATTGGGGTTTTTTATACTTTATTACTAAACCATTATTTTTTGGTATTGATTACTTTTTTAACTTACTTGGCAATTATGGTTTAGCAATTATAGCTATCACAATATGTATTAGATTAGTGTTTTTTCCACTCGCAAATTTTTCATTTAGAAGCATGGCAAAAATGAAGGCGCTTCAACCAGAAATGGTAAGATTAAAGGATCTACATAAAGAAGACAAAGTGAAATTACAACAAGAAATGATGGCTCTATATAAGAAAGAAAAAGTTAACCCAATGTCAGGATGTTTGCCTATATTAGTTCAGATACCAGTATTTTTTGCTTTATATAAAGTTTTATTTGTAACAATTGAAATGCGACAGATGCCATTTTTTGGTTGGATACAAGATTTATCAGAAAGAGACCCAACATCATTGTTCAATTTGTTTGGTCTATTGCCATACGATGTGCCCTCTTTTTTAATGATTGGTGCATGGCCAGTTGCAATGGGAGTTTCAATGTTTATTCAACAAAAACTTAATCCTGCACCAACTGATCCGATGCAAGCAAAAATATTTATGTTCTTTCCTCTTTTTCTTACAGTGATTCTAGCTCCATTTCCTGCTGGACTAGTAATTTATTGGACTGTTAACAATATTTTAACTATGGCTCAACAAGTATTCATCATGAAAAGAACTACAGTTAAAACGACAAATTGATGTTGGAAATCAAAGAAGAAAAGTTAAATAAAATTATACCATCAGATGGTCCGTCAATAAGTGAAGTAAAAAGATATTTAGAAAAATATAATGATGAATATATTGTCATTAAATGTGGTGGGAGTGTTTTGGTTGATCAAAATTTATTTGATATTTTTATAAAAGATATTGCAACATTAAATAAGCTAGGCTTTATTCCAATAGTTGTTCATGGTGGGGGTAAAAGAATAAATAATAAACTAGAAGAATTAGGAATTAATAGTGAATTTATTAATGGACTTAGAATTACAAAAAAGGAAACGATTGAAATAGTAGAAAAGGTATTAATAGAATTTAATCAAGTAATTGTCGAAGCTTTAAAAAAAAATTCGTGTGATAGTGAAACTATTAATTCTAAAGAAAATAATATCATTAGTGTGATTAAAGAAAATGAAGAATTAGGATTTGTTGGAACTCCTACAAATATTAATAAAAGAATTATTGATAAAATTGTAAATGATAAAAAAGTTCCAATAATTGCGCCTCTAGGTTTAGATGAGAATAATCAAACTTACAATGTAAATGCTGATACCGCAGCGGCCTCGATTGCAAAGAAAATCAAAGCTAGAAGATTAATTATTATGAGTGATGTTGAGGGTGTTTTAGATAATAACAAAAAACTAATATCTGAAATAAATTCTACTTTTATTGATGATTTAATAAATAATAAAACAATAACTGGTGGCATGATACCTAAAATTAAAAATTGCCTGGATGTAGCATGCAATGGTGTAAAGGGGGTGGTGATAATAGATGGTAGAAAAAATCATTCTATTCTTTTTGAATTATTGTCTGATAAAGGATCTGGAACATTAATAAGACAATGAAGGAATTGGTAAACATAAAATATTGGATATTTGATTTGGATAATACCTTATATTCTGGTCAAACAAAGGTTTTTTCGGAAGTAGATAAAAAGATGAGCGCATTCATATCAAAAAAAATGAATGTAGATTTGGTTAAAGCAAAAGAAATTCAAAAAAAATATTTTTACGAATATGGAACAACATTATCTGGCTTAATGAAACAAGATGGTATTGATCCTCATGACTTTTTAAAGTTTGTACATGATATAGATATTGAGTGGCTACCTAAAGATCTTAAACTAAAGGAAGAGTTATTAAAGATTAAAGAAAAAAAATATATATTTACTAATGGTTCGCATGAGCATGTTAAAAATGTAACAAAACAATTGGGTATTGATGGATTGTTTGATGGTGCATTTGATATAACAGATGCGAACTTTATTCCAAAGCCTCATATAGATCCATATCAACGATTAATTAAAAAATTTAATATAGATCCTAATCAATCAATTTTAATTGAAGATATTGCACATAATTTAGAGCAAGCTAAAAATTTAGGAATGAAAACTTGTTGGTTGGAAAATGAAGAAACTTTTGCCAAAAAAGACTCTAACAAACCTTATATAGATTATAAGATTAAGAACTTGCCTTCTTTTCTTCAAGAAATTAATATATTAAAGAATAATTAAAATTATTAATTAAAAAAATTATGAATGATATTAAAGAAATTATAAATAAAGCCTGGGAAAATAAAGATAACATAAGCCAAAATTCAGAACAAGATTTAAAGGATGCCATCAATCAAATAATTGCTGATTTAGATAGCGGTAAAAAAAGAGTTGCTGAAAAAATTAATGGTGAATGGACTACTCATCAGTATATAAAAAAATCTATCATGCTGAGCTTTAGAATATATCCTATGGAAAACTTAAATGGCCCCTATAGTAGTTGGTATGACAAAGCACATTTATTAAAAGGTAAAACTGCGGGTTGGACTAAAGAAGATCATGAAAAAGCTGGATTTAGAATGGTTCCCAACTCACCTGTAAGACAAGGATCTTTTGTTGGAAAAAATGCAGTACTAATGCCCTGTTACGTCAATATTGGAGCTTATATTGATGAAGGTACTATGATGGATACTTTTAGTCGAGCTGGTAGTTGCTGTCAAATAGGAAAAAATTGTCATATCTCAGCAGGTAGTGGTATTGGTGGAGTATTGGAACCTGCACAAGCATTACCAACTATTATTGAGGATAATTGCTTTATTGGTGCGATGTCAGAAGTTGTTGAAGGAGTTATTGTTGAAGAAGGGTCTGTATTAAGTATGGGAATGTATATTGGACAATCAACTAAAATAGTAAATAGAAAAACTGGAGAAATTAGTTATGGAAGAATTCCCCCATATTCTGTAGTAGTGCCTGGATCATTACCTGATAAGAATAATGCTTCTGCTCCATCACTATATTGTGCAGTAATAATTAAACAAGTTGATGAAAAAACAAGATCTAAAACTTCTGTTAACGATCTATTGAGAGAATAGTTTTGTAATGGCTATTATTAATGAACTTCAATTAGCTAAAGAGTTAATTAAATTCCCAACAGTCACCCCTCAAGATGCTGGAATAATGAAGTTCTTAGAAAAAAAACTTAAAACACTTGGATTTAAAACTAAAATTTTAGAGTTTAGAGAAAAAAATACTAAACCAGTAAAAAATCTTTATGCTAGACTTGGAAATAAAGGTCCAAACTTCTGTTATGCAGGCCACCTTGATGTTGTGCCAGCAGGAAATTTAAAAGATTGGACTGTAAACCCGTTTAAACCTTCAGTTAAGAAGGGATATTTAATTGGAAGAGGTGCCAATGACATGAAAAGTTCAATTGCTGCTTTTGTTTCAGCAGTAAGTAACTTCCTTGAAAATAAAAGAAAAGTTAATGGGTCTATCAGTTTTTTAATTACTGGAGATGAAGAAGGGGTTGCAATTAATGGGACGAAAAAAGTAGTTGAATATTTAAGAAAAAAAAATGAAAAGATAGATTTTTGTTTAGTGGGTGAACCTACTAACCCTTATAAATTAGGTGAAATGATTAAAATTGGACGAAGAGGCAGTATGAATGGTAGTCTTTCAATTATAGGTGTTCAGGGTCATGTAGCTTATCCACAAAGAGCAAACAATCCATCTACAGCACTTATACAAATTTTAAATGAATTAAAAAGAATTAAGTTTGATAGCGGTACAAAAGATTTTCAACCAACAAATCTTGAAATTACTAAAATTAATATTGATAATTTTGCAGATAATGTAATACCAGGATTAGCTAATGCTACATTTAATATCAGATTTAATAATATTCATACTTCAAATTCAATAAAAGATAAAATTAATAAAATTATAAAAAAGATAAGTAATAAAAATAAATCAAAATATAAAATTGAATATAGAGTTTCTGGAGAATCATTTCTTACAAAACCAAATAAAACAACTTTTATGATTCAAGATATAATCAAAAAAGTTACAAAAATTAAACCTAAGTTTTCAACAACCGGTGGTACTTCAGATGCAAGATTTATAAAAAAAATAGCTCCATGTTTAGAATTTGGTTTAGTTGGAAAAACTATGCATAAAGTTGATGAGGCTGTCTCGTTGTCAGACTTAAAAAAATTGACATTGATTTATTCAAATATTTTAAAAGATTATTTTAAGTGAAAACTGGTTTAATTACTTCAAATACATATCAAAATCATTATACTGGAGATGGACATCCAGAAAAAATTGACAGGGTTACTGCTGTCATTGATAATTTTAAGAAACAAGATAATAAAAATCTACTATGGAAGAAAGCGTCAATCTTTAATCAGTCTCTTTTAGTAAAAACCCATTCATCAGAATATATAAATCAAGTAAATCTATCTTTTCCAAATAATGGTCTAACTTTTCTTGATGGTGACACAGTTGTTTCGCCAGGAAGTAAAGAAGCAACTAAAGATGCCGTGGCTTCAATAATTACTGCAATAGATGGTGTTCAGAATAAAGATTTTAAAAATGCTTTTTGTGCTGTTAGACCTCCAGGGCATCATGCTGAGAAAAATAAAGCAATGGGTTTTTGTATTTATAATAATGTTGCTGTAGGAGCTAATTACCTAATTGAAAAGTACAAATATAAAAAAGTTGCAATAATTGATTTTGATGTTCATCATGGAAACGGAACTCAAGATATTTTTTATAATAATGAAAAAGTTTTATATATTTCAACGCACCAATACCCTTACTATCCAGGCACTGGATCAGAAAAAGATAAAGGAAAGTTTAATAATATTTTTAATATTCCACTAGAAGCAGGTACAACCGCAGAAGAATACCTAAATGCATATGAATATGCTTTAAATAAACTAAAAGAATTTAAACCTGAATTTTTATTGTTTTCTGCGGGTTTTGATGCTCATATTGATGATCCATTGGCACAACTTAGATTGAGATCAGAAGACTTTTATAAAATTACCAAAAGAACTTTAGAACTTTCAAAATCATTTTGTAGTGGAAATGTAGTTTCAATACTCGAGGGTGGATATGACCTTAAAGCACTTCAAAATAGTACTCGAAGACACGTAGATGCATTAATAGAATTTAATTGATAAATCTTTACGAGTCTCATAAATAAATTATATGAAACTATATAAAATTAAAAAATCTGATATTGATAAAAAAGGTAAAGGACTTTACGCAACAAAAAATATTAAAAAGGGAACAAAAATAATTAATTATATAGGAAAGCTTATAACAAAAAAACAAACTGAAGAGTCCGATAAATATGATAATAGTAAACCAATTTATTTATTTACTATCAATAAAAGGTATGACCTTGACGGAGACTTCACTTGGAATACTGCAGGATTAATAAATCATTCATGTGATAATAATTGTGATTATGATGGAAAAGGACTTAAAATTTGGGTGAAAGCGATTAGAGACATAAAAAAAGGTGAGGAATTCACTTGTGATTATGGATTTAATTATGATGAAAATTACAAACAAATTATTTGTAAATGTAAGTCCAAAAACTGCTGTGGATATATACTTAGAGCAGAGTCAAGATGGCGAGTAAACAAGAAATTTGCAATGAGTAATAAAAAAAACTTAATAAACAACTTTAAATAGATACAGTCCCTCTGGAGGAGCTGGAGGCGCACATAATGCTCTTTTTTTTTGCTTAAAATTTTTATCAAAAGTTTTTAAATCCCACTTCTTTTCACCTAAATACTTAAGACAACCAACCATTGACCTTACTTGTTGTTGTAAAAAAGATTGTGATTTAAATACTATTTCGATTTTATTTTTAATTGACTTTATCTTAATTGATTTAATTGTTCTAATTGGACTTTTAGCATGACAACTTGATGATCTAAATGTAGAATAGTCATTAGTTCCCATAAGTTTTGCTGCACCTTTTTTTATTAATTTTATATCCAGTGGTTTCCTGACATGCCATCCTCTTTTTTTTTCAATAACAGGTGCACTAATTTGATTAAAAATTATATATTTATATATTCTTTGTTTAGCAGAAAATCTAGAATGAAATTTTAAGCTTCTTTTCTTAATATGAATAATTGCAACTCCTTTATCATTTAAAAAATAATTCATTGATTTTAGAAATTTAGTTAAATCAAGAATTTTATTATCACAATCAAAATGTGCTGATTGTTCTATTGCGTGAACACCAGTATCAGTTCTTCCAGAGCCATATAAAATTATTTTTTTTTTTAAAAGGTTTGAAATTTTTTTTTGGATAAGACCTTGGACGGTTAAACCTTTTTTTTGAATTTGCCATCCTCTAAAATTTGTACCTACATACTCAATAAGGACTTGATATCTGACCATTTAAATAATTAATCCTTTTTTTATTTGAGACCCAAGCATGAATTCTCCAATTTTTTGGCCCATTTTTCCTTGTCTTTGAATTTCTAAAATCTTAACTGATTTTGGTCCATTGCATGCAATTTCCAAGTAATCAGAAACAATTTCACCTGGTATTCCAATCCCATTACCAATTTCTGCTTTTAGAATTTTATATCTTTCTCCGTTAAACATAAAAAAAGCACCTGGAGAAGGATATAAACCATTAATTTTTCCAATAATATTCTCAGCGGTATCATTCCAATCTATATTGCCTTCAATTTTTTCTATTTTTGATGCGTAAGTTGCTTTCGAATGATCTTGTTCTACAAATTTTGCTTTATTCTCTAATACATCATCAATATTTTCTAATACTTTTTCAGAAGCTATTAATGCAAGTTTTTCAGAAACATCTTTTGTATTAAAACTATCTTTTAGTTCCATTTTATAAATATTACAAACAGGACCAGCATCCAATTTTTCTGATATTTTCATTATACTTACGCCTGTTTGTTTGTCTAAATTCATTATTGATCTTTGTATTGGAGCTGCACCTCTCCACTTAGGTAATATCGAAGGATGAATATTAATAAAACCTTTTTTTGTCAAATTCAAAAATTCCCTAGGAATTATTTGTCCATAAGCGACAACAATTGCAAGATCTGCATTAATCATTTTAAAAAAATTATACTCATCAATATTATCCTTTAGCGATTGAGGGGTTCGAAGTTCTATACTTAAAGTTTCTGCAATACCTTGAATAGGAGATTTGTTTATTTTCTGACCTCTCAATGATCTTTGCGGTGGCTGTGTGTAAATATGAGAAATAGGATATCCATTTTGATATAGTGATTTTAAAATTGGCACTGCAAACATTGGCGTACCCATAAAAACAATCTTCTTTGGCATCAATTAAAGAATTGCAGAATTTGGTTTTAATTTAGATAATTTTTTAATTATTATTGATCTTTTTAATTTTGAAAGATAGTCAATAAACAATACTCCATTCAGATGGTCCATTTCATGTTGTATACACGTAGCAAACAATCCATTAGCTTTTAATATTTGTTTCTTACCATCATAGTCCAAATACTCTACTTCACATCTACTAGGTCTATCAATATTTGCAAATTGATTAGGGACAGACAAACAACCCTCTTCATAAGTTGCTTTTAATGGATCTTTATTTTTAATAACTGGATTTACGAAATAAATAGGTTTTTTAGCTTCTTCTTTACTTATATCCATTACTATAATTCTTTTTGGAATCCCAATTTGTATTGCTGCAAGGCCTATTCCTTTAGCCGCATACATAGTTTCCAACATATCATCCATTAGCTTTTGTTCTTCTATGCCAACTTTATCAACTTTTTGTGATATCTGCCTTAGTAATTTATTGGGCTCAGTAAGTATGTTTCTGATAGTCATAAATTTAATTATTTTAATATAATTTTTAAACTTTTAAAGGAAGAACTTTTAACAATAATTTATTTCTAATTAAATCTGTGTTTAACTGATTTAGTGTATTTATAATGAAATAAACAGTATCATCATCAATATTTTCAATTTCATCTGGTCCAATGACTTCAATAACTCTCAATAATGCTGACCCTATTTCATTATCATCTATCATTGATTGAATATCTGGGGGCATTTCAGATTTATTAATTTCATAAAGATCATCATATTTTTTTGAAATCTTTATCCCATCTGACTTTAATGCCTCAAGAAAAATTATATCTTTTTTAGATAAAAAATATTTTTTATCTTTTTTAATTTTCTTTAAAAATTTATCCAAGTCTTCTTCAATTTTAGATTTTGAATAATCGCCGCTAAAATACTTTATTAACCTAGATTGATGTAATATTTTATTATTAAACTTAATTTTTTTCTCAGAAATTTCATCGTTTTTTTTATGATTATTATAAAATGATGTAAAATTAGATGGCACATTTTTTGGATCAATTTCATTTAAAAATTTTTTTAATTCAATGTCGAATGCATTGCCTATACCCTCATCCAAAAATAAATTCTTTAAAGTTTTCATTAATTTAAGCATTAATTTTGGTTCTTTAGCTAAAAGTAATCTTTGATAAACTAATGCTCTACCCTCTATTTTTGATACAGTTTTATAAGACTCTTCTATATTTATTAATTGATTAATATTAAATTGAAACCTTTTATAAAACTCAAATAACTCTTCTTCAGAATAATTCTTATCATGAGTTGCTTTTTCTATTGTTGAAATTCTATCTATATCTTCAATATCTATATCTTCAATATCATAGAGTAAGTTTGAGGTAGAAAGATATTTCCAAATTAGTTTTGAGGTTTCATTTTTAGGTTCAAACATAAACTCTGGATTTGTTCTATGAGCTAAATGAAAATCTAATATAGAGTTTTCTGAGATTTTTTTATCTGTTTCATCAATATATCCAAATAAATAATTAATTTTATTTTCATAATAATCATCATTAAAACCCATTTCTTTTTTAAGATCCAAAATAATTTGAGCTTTTTCATTTTTGCCGTAATTTATTAAACAATATAAATTAAATTTTGATAAATACTCATCTTCAATAGGATCATCAATTTTTGAAAAAATTTCACAAGACTTTTTAATATTAGATTGAGACAAATAATTATCAACTAAATATCTAGTCAACCTTGGGTGTAAATTTATTGCCTGATTTTTAATTAAATAATCTTCAATAATTTTAAAATTTGAGTCCTCTATTAACCAATCTGATTTTAATTTTAAAAATTCATCTTTAGTAATATTTTCATTTGGATAATAGGCATTAGTAAGTAATGAAATATTTAAAATTTCTTTAGCATCATCAGATAATCTAAACTTTTTTATTTTTTCAAAAAATTTTTTAAGATTTAATCCATCTGAGTTTGACCACATATTAATATCAAGACCATATTCTTCTGGATCGTACAAACCTACAATTTTAATATTTTTTGAAACAAGCTTACTGTCAAGTTTTATGGTATTTGTTTGTTTTATATTTTGCATTTCGTAAATGCTATTTTTTATTTGTGTATCAGATATTATATTTGAAGAATTTTTTTCTGATGAAATCTCTTTCTTTTGTTTTTCTAAATTCCAGATATCAACTGGCTGTTCCTCAGCCATTATAGAATAATTATAAAGTAAGGAAATTATAATAATTGATAAATTTGTCTTATTTAACAATTTTAAAATTTTCATTAGAAATAACTTTTTCTATATTTTTTTTGGGAGATGGAAAATCAATTTTATTTAGAAAAAAAATAATGCCAATGACAACTATTGAACCTAAAGAAAATTTAACAAGTAGAGCAATAATACTTGCTTTGCCTGATCTTGTGTTTTTATCAAATTCCATATAACTTTAAATAATTTCAAATTAAGACATATTTGTGTTTTTTCAATAAAGAAACTTATGAAATCAAAAAAAAATCTTGTATTTTTAGGAATGATGGGATCAGGAAAAAGCTCAATTGGTACTTTGTTGGCAAAAAGATTAAACTTAAAATTTATAGATATTGATAAACAAATTGAAATTGAATCAGGATTAACTATTAGAAAAATTTTTGAGACTAAAAATGAGGATTTTTTTAGAAAGCTTGAAGAAAAGATAACATTAAGAGTCTTAAAATTAAAATCTACAGTAATAGCACTGGGTGGGGGTGCGTTTATAAATAGAAATATAAAAAAAGAGGTGATAAAAAATCATTTATCTTTTTGGTTAAACTGGGACTCTAAGATATTGATTAGCAGAATTAAAAATAGTAAAAAGAGACCTGTTGCTTTCGAGGCATCTGAAGATGAATTAATTGATTTAATCAAGTACCGGTCATGCTTTTATTCTAAGGCTTTATATGAAATTAAATGTGATAATCTGTCTAAAAATGAAATTATTAATGAAATAATAAAAATTTATGAAACTAATTAATTTAAAGGTTAATACAAAAAATAATAACTATTCTATAATTATTGGCTCTAGTTTATTGTCTAATTTTTTTAAAATTATTAAAAATCATTCTATTGATTTTAAGAAATGTTTACTTGTTGTAGATAAAAATATTTCAAAAAATATAGTTAAGGAATTGATTAGTTCCTTGAAAAAAAAGAAGATATTTATTCATTACTTAAAAGCAAGTGAAATAAATAAAGATCAAAAAAATGTTAATATAATTCTTGATATCATGCTTGATAAAAATTTTTCAAGAGAAGATTGTTTAATTTCTATTGGAGGAGGTATAACAGGTGATGTAAGTGGTTTTGCAGCTAGTTTATTTAAAAGAGGTCTTAAATTTATCAATATTCCAACCACACTTTTGGCACAAGTTGACTCCTCAATTGGTGGTAAAACAGGAGTAAACACTAAGTATGGAAAAAATTTAATTGGAAGTTTTTATCAGCCAAATTTAGTTATTTCAGACATTAAATTTTTAAAAACTCTTCCAAGGAGGGAAATAATTTGCGGCTATGGCGAAATTTTAAAACACGCTATTATTTCAAATAAAATTTTTTTTAATTTTTTAAAAAAAAATAGAGAAGATATTTTAAATATTAAATCTCCTTATATAGAAAAGTCCATTTATGAGAGTTGTAGAATAAAAAAAAATATTGTTGAAAAAGATGAAAATGAAACAGGATTACGAAAAATCCTCAATTTTGGTCATACATTTGCTCATGCATTTGAGGCTACATTAGGATACTCTAAAAAACTAAATCATGGTGAAGCTGTCATTCTTGGAATTATAACTGCATTAAATTTTAGCCTTAAAAAAAATCTTATTAAAAAGGATGATTATAATTCAATAGTAAATCATATAGTGGATTGTAATTTACCTTTTAATATAAATAATTTTTTTAATCTTAGGGATTTAAACAAAATAATTTATTTTATGCTCAAAGATAAAAAAAATAATTCAAACAAAGTAAGTTTAGTATTATTAAAAAGAATAGGCAGCCCTGTTATAAACAGAGAATATACTAAAAAAGATTTAGAACTTTTTTTAAAAAAGGAGCTAAATAATTAATATCTGTATGGAGTGTATAAATTCTTTAAGCTCATAATTTAAAATTTTATATATTTTTTTATTACTTTCAATTTTAGACATATTTTTAAGTTCTGCAGATTTTAAAGTCACCTTTAAGTGAAATTTACTGGAATTATTTCCTGGATGGTCTTTATGAAGAAATGATTTATCTTCAATATTGATGTGCTCAACATTAATTTGACTTAGTATTTTTTTTTTTACAATTGCAATTAATTTGATTATATCCATAAATATTATTTATTATATATCATGAAAAATATTTGTGACTGGAATAATTGTAAAGAAATTGGTGCTTATAAAGCTCCTATTGAAAAGGACAATAGTAAAAAGTTTAGGATGTTATGTTTAGAACATGTTAAAGAATTTAATAAAAATTGGAATTATTTTTCAGGTATGAATGATGATCAAGTATTAAATTTTTTAAAATCAGACATGATTTGGCATAAGCCAACTCAAAGCTTTAGTTCTTCAGATAATTTTTTTAAGGTTTTGTGGAATAATACACTCAGAGATGAGCTTGATAAAGACAAAATTAATGGTGAATATGATCATATGCGTCAATTTAAATTTGATCACAAAGATATAAAAGCATTTGGAATTTTGGGTATTTCTGTAGGTTTGAGTTGGAAAAAAATACAAGACAAGTTCAAATTACTTGTCAAAAAATTTCACCCCGATATAAATGCCGGTAATAAAAAATACGAAGAAAAATTAAAATTAATTACTTTAGCTTATACGCAACTAAAAAATACTTACAGAGAAAAAATTGACACCAGAACTAAACATACAACCTGATATTAAAGTTTCGCTTAAACAAACTTTTGGCATTGAGTCTGATATGGAGGTGGATGCTTTTTCAAAAAAAAATGATTATGTTCCAGAGATAGATAAGTCTTATAAATTTGATAGAGACACAACTTTGGCTATTATCTCTGGATTTGCATACAATAAAAGAGTTTTGGTTCAAGGATACCATGGTACTGGAAAATCTACCCATATAGAACAAATTGCTGCAAGATTAAATTGGCCCTGTATAAGAGTTAACCTCGACAGTCATATAAGTAGGATAGATTTAATTGGAAAGGATGCAATTGTTCTTAAAGATGGAAAACAAGTTACCCAATTTAATGAAGGAATTTTACCCTGGTCAATACAAAACCCTGTTGCTCTTGTTTTTGATGAATACGATGCAGGTAGACCAGATGTGATGTTTGTTATTCAAAGAGTATTAGAGGCAGAAGGAAATTTCACACTATTAGATAAAAATAAAGTGATTAAACAAAATAAATTTTTTAGATTATTTGCTACATCTAATACAGTTGGACTAGGTGATACAACTGGCCTTTATCATGGAACTCAACAAATAAATCAAGGACAAATGGATAGATGGAACATTGTAACTACATTAAATTATCTAAACTTGGAAAGAGAGCTAGAAATAGTCATAGCAAAAAATAAAAACCTCAATAATACCAAAGGTAAAGAAAAAGTTGCTAATATGATTAAAGTCGCCTCTTTAACTAGAAAAGGATTCATTGCAGGAGATATTTCAACTGTAATGAGCCCAAGAACTGTAATGCATTGGGCAGAAAATTCGGAAATTTTTAAAGATACAGGATATGCCTTTAGAGTAACCTTTTTAAATAAATGTGATGATATAGAAAAAAATACTATTGCAGAATATTATCAAAGATGTTTTGGAGAAGAATTACCGGAGTCATTGATAAATATTCAAATTTAGATGAGTGTTAAAGATAATAGTTTAGTAGAAAAATTCAAAACTGCCTTAACATCAACTGCCAAAGTAATTTCTGATGATTTACAATTAAATGAGAATAATAAAAAAAAAACAGATAATTCAATTAATATTGAAATTGATAATTTAACTAAACCCAGTGACTTTATTAAACTTCGTGCTGAAACAGACTCGGTAGCTTTAAAAAAAAAATTTTCTAACAAAGATATTTACAAAAATAATTTACCCACTAATCCATCATCAAGATCACTATACAAAATTGCAGAGAAAATAAGATATGAATGTTTAGGTGGAAAAATGCTAAAGGGAATAGAGAAAAATTTTAATGAAAATTATAAAGAAATAATTAATCGAACTAGAAAAGAAAAATTAAGAAATAAAGAGGATGTAGCTGTTACAGAGGCTTTTGAGCTTTATATGCTTAAAAATTTCCATCACATTGAATTAAACACTTTAACAAGAAGAATGTTAAATTTCTGGGAAAAAGACTTTGAAAAATCTATAGATAAACATAAGAAATTTTTACAAGATAACTTAGATAATCAACAGCAATATAGCTCCAGATTTTCAAAAATTTTAGAGGAGATGGATATATTTCAAAATGAAGATAATAATGAAGAAAAAGAGGAAAATCAGGATCAAGGTCAAGATAATCCTTCTAATGATGATAAAGATAATAATCAAAACGATAATAAAGATGAAAATAGTCAACAAGAAACGCGAGCATCTTTAGATGCTGATTATAGTATAGATGAGTTCAATTTAGATGAACAAGTTTTAGACACTAATGCTGAGGAACAAAACTCCCAACAAATTGTTCAAAAAAATATTGATAATATTAATCTTGATTATAAAATTTTTACAACAAAATTTGATGAAATTATTAAAGCTGAAAATCTAGAGAATTCTGACGAAGCTTCCAAACTAAGAAAAACCTTAGATCAGCAGCTTGTTAGTTTTCAAGACATTATAACAAAGTTAGCCAATAAACTTCAAAGACAATTATTGGCTAAACAAAATAGAGCATGGGAATTTGACTTGGAAGAAGGTCTGCTTGATAGCTCTAAGTTACCAAGAATTATAATGGACCCATATCATTCTCTTTCTTTTAAAAAAGAAAAAGATTTAGACTTTAAAGATACAATAGTAACGCTTCTAATTGATAATTCCGGCTCTATGAGGGGCCGCCCAATTACAATTGCTGCAATCTGTGCTGATATTTTATCAAGAACATTAGAAAGATGTTCTGTAAAAGTTGAAATTTTAGGTTTTACTACAAAAAACTGGAAGGGGGGACAAAGTAGAGAGTTTTGGAATAAAAATTCAAAACCTAACACGCCAGGAAGATTGAATGATTTAAAACACATAATTTATAAAGGTGCAGACACTCATTGGAGGCAGGCAAAAAATAATTTAGGCTTAATGCTTAAAGAGGGTTTGCTAAAAGAGAATATTGATGGAGAGGCAATTTTATGGGCATATAATAGAATACAAAAAAGAAAAGAAGAAAGAAAAATTTTAATGGTTATTTCTGATGGTGCACCAGTGGATGACTCCACTCTTTCAGTAAATTCTGGTGATTTTTTAGAAAAACATTTAAAAAAAATGGTAAAATTTATTGAAAATAAAACAGAAATTGAAATTTTGGCAATTGGAATAGGGCATGATGTTTCAAGATATTATGATAAAGCAATTAAAATTAGTGATGTGAATGAGTTAGGAGATGTAATGATATCACAATTAAGCTCTTTATTTGAAACTAAGAATTTTCATTAAATATTAAATAAATCTTTATTTTTCCATTTTACAACTACTTCAGCGCCTGATCTAGTTTTTGAATTTCTACAGTTTACATTAGCAAAGTTTTTTTCTAATAAAGTTTTTCCTATAAATAATCCAAGCCCTAAACCCGTTTTTTCTTTATCAATTAAATTATTTGATTTTAGATAAGGCTCTCCTATTTTAGATATTAAGTCTCTTGGATAACCTGATCCATCATCTTCTATAGTGACTTCTGTTATTTCACTATCACTTTTCAGATTTACATATACAGATTCTTTAGAAAATTTGTTTGCATTTCCTATAAAGTTTCTTAATCCATAAACAATTTCAATAGATTTAGTTATTTTTTTTGAATTTGAGTCTTGGTCAAAATTTAAATAGAAATTTTTATTACTAATCTCTTTAAATGAAGAAATTATTTGGTTCAAATAATCTTTCATAGTTAAATCATTATCTATAAATTCATCTTCTTCAACAGGGTTAAGGCTTAAACGTCTCAAAATATTGTTACATCTTTCAACTTGACTTAATAACAATTGAATATCTTTTTCAGTTTCAAGATTACCTTTAAATTGTTTTGATAAATCCTGTGTAATAATTTTGATAGTTGAAAGTGGTGTTCCAAGTGAATGGGCTGCCGCTGCTGCTTGTCCACCCAACGATAACAATTCATGTTCAGTTGCCATTACTTCTTCCATTTTTGCTAACGCTTCTTTTCTCAATCTAGATTGATTCCCAAAAGTTATGGCAAAATAATTTAAAAATAAAAGTGCTATAATTAACGAAATAGGAATAGAAAAAAAATAATATGAACTTACATGAAAGTGATCACTAATTGGTTCAGGTAACTCACTAGAATAAAAAGTAAGAATTACTATTATGATTGTTGTAAATATAACAAGCAAGACATTAGTTTTAAAACTTAAATTTGAAGAAGCAAATACACTTGGAATTATTAAAAAAATTATAAAAGGATTTGTTACTCCCCCTGTAAGAAAAAGTAAAATACCTAACTGTAAAATATCTATAATTAAAAAAAAAAATGCTGACCCATCTGATAATTGAGTTTTATTGTTAAATAAGATTAAGTATAAATTGCTTAATATTCCAAAAAATATTACTAAGTTCGAAGTAATAAAATCAAAATCAAAGCCCAAAAAAAAATATACGAAATTAACTGATATTAATTGACCGATTATTCCTATCCATCTTAAAGAAATATAAGTAGATTTTTTAAATGAATGGTACTTTGAAGTTTCAAAAAACCTCATTACTAAATATCTAAATTTTGTACATTTATAGCGTTGGAAATAATAAAATCTTTTCTTAATGCTACATCGTTACCCATAAGAGTGTGAATTAAATTTTGATCTTTTTTAAGATCTTTAGAGTATTGAACTTGAAGTAAGTTTCTTGTTTCAGGGTCTAATGTAGTGCTCCATAATTCATCTGGATTCATCTCACCTAAACCTTTGAATCTTTGTATGTTCATTTTAGCCCTCTCAATATCAAGCGCATTTATAAATTCCTTGGTCCCTTTTTTTACCTTTTTTAATTTATGATTGTTATTAATTATATAATCCTCTAATTCTTTTTCATCTTTAATATATATTCCTTTTGATCCCTTGTTTATTTTAAATAAAGGTGGTTGTGCGAGGTAAATATTTCCATTTTCAATTAGCTTATTAAATGGTTTATTATTAAAAAAAGTTAGTAGTAATGCTCTGATATGTGATCCATCAACATCTGCATCTGTCATAATGATAATTTTACCATATCTTAAATCTTTCAAATCTATTTCTTGAGCCTTTGGATCTAAACCAAGAGCATTTATTAAAGTAACAATTTCGTTTGATGAAATCATTTTTGATAAAGCTTTAGTTCTTTGATCTGAACTGTTGCCGTTTCCATTTTTTTTCAAATCAAATTCTTCAACATAAGTATTCAAAATTTTACCTCTTAGAGGTAACACTGCTTGATTTGCTCTATTTCTTCCTTGTTTTGCTGAACCTCCAGCTGAGTCTCCTTCCACAATGAAGAGTTCAGTACCTTCTTGTTTTCCTATTTGACAGTCTGCTAATTTACCTGGTAAACCGCTTAATTCTAGGGCCCCTTTTCTTCTAACATTTTCTCTTGCTTTTCTTGCTACATCCCTTGCCACTGCTGCTTGAATAACTTTAGCCAATATTATTTTAGCTATAGAAGGGTTTTGATCAAACCATATTGATAATTTTTCATTAATTAAAGTTTCAACTATCATTCTTACTTCAGATGAAACTAATTTATCTTTTGTTTGAGATGAGAATTTTGGATCAGGAATTTTAGCAGAAAGAACACAGGTGAGACCCTCTTTAATATCATCACCCGATATAGCCAATTTATTTTTTTTAAGAAGATTGTGCTCATTAGCATACTTATTAATTACTCTAGTCAATGCACTTCTAAAACCTAATAAATGAGTACCGCCATCTCTTTGATATATATTATTTGTATAAGGAAAAATTTCTTCTGTATAACTAGCATTCCATTTTAAAGAACATTCTAGTTCTATATTGTTTTTTTTTCCTTCAATATATATTGGTTTTTTAAATAAATCGTTCCCATTTTTATTTAATAACTTCTCTCTTTTTTCATCCAAAAAAGCAACAAACTCAAGTACTCCACCATCAAATTTAAACTCTGTAATTTTTTCTTTTTTTTGGCTAGCATCAATAAAAGTTATTTTAATACCTCTATTTAAAAAAGCTAATTCTCTCATTCTCTTAATCAAAGTACTGGCACTAAATTTAATTGAAGAGAATATTTTTTTAGAAGGTAAGAATGTAATTTTTGTTCCAGTTTCTTTTGTTTTACCTATAATTTTAATAGGTGCCTTTGCTTCTCCATCAATAAATTCTATAAAATGTTTTTTTCCATCTCTGTTAATTTCTAAATGTAGCTTTTCTGACAATGCATTTACTACTGAAACTCCAACTCCATGTAATCCTCCTGATACTTTATAAGAATCGTGATCAAATTTACCTCCTGCATGTAATTGTGTCATTATTACTTCTGCTGCGGACTTTTTTTCACCTTTATGCATATCAACAGGGATTCCTCTTCCATCATCATTCACCGTAATGGTACCGTCAAAGTTAATTTTTACATTTATATTGTTGCAGTGTCCTGCTAGTGCTTCATCAATAGAATTATCAACAACTTCATACACCATGTGATGTAAACCAGTACCGTCATCTGTATCACCAATATACATACCTGGTCTTTTCTTGACTGCATCAAGACCTTTTAAAACCTTAATTGAGTCTGCTTGATATTCATTTTGATTTTTTATCATATGGAAAAGTTAAATATTATTGATTAACTTATATATTAATTAATAAGAAAAATCTAATAAAAGATAGTTGTAACAATATTTTAAAGTTTTATTCTAGCTCATATGATTGATAATAATAATTTAACTTGTAAATAATGAGTCGTGTTTAAAAAAAAGTACTTAAAAAAAATACCTCTAATTAAAAGGTTGTATCCATCAGTTGTAAAAAAAATATTAAATTTTTTTCAAAGATCAAAAATTTACTATAGTTTTTATGGTCTTAAAATAGAAGGAGATATTAATGAACCAATGGATAAAGAGATTTTTTTATTTAATGATTATGAGAACAATCAAATTGAATATTTAATAAAAAAAATGAAAAAAAAAAAATTTGACTATCTTGTGGATGTTGGTGCAAATTCAGGAATTTATAGTCTGATAATCGGTAAAAAATACAAAAATATAAGAGTTATTTCATTTGAGCCTGTTTTATTATCAACAAATAAATTTATAAAAAATTTGAAGCTAAATTCAAATTTAAAAAATATTAAAATTTTTAATTTTGGATTATCAGATAAAAATTCCAGTTTATTAATGAAATCACAAAAAAAGAAAAATTACATCCAAACTGGTGGTTTCGGAGTGGTAAAAAAGAATGAAAATTTAAAAAATCTACATACACAAAAAGCTATATTTAAAATTGGTGACGAAATATTAAAATTAAAAAAAAAAAAAATTGTATTAAAAATTGACACTGAGGGACATGAAGAATTCGTTATTAAAGGACTTAATAAATTACTATCAAACAATCAAATTTTACTTCAAATAGAAATATTTGATAAAAATTTCATTAAAATTGATAATATTTTGAATAAAAAGAAATTTCAAAAATTAAATTCTATTAGTAGTGATGGTAAAACAGATTATTACTATATTAACTATTAGAAAATAATTATCTAAGGATTTTATATAATTTTTTTAAATTCATAAATTGATTCTTGGGAAAATTTGGATTCAATTTCAACTTTTTTTTTTTAACCTTTAAATTATATTTTTTTGCAAAATTATATACAGATTGAGTTTTGCCTCCAATATTAAGTATTCCTTTGAGACTAATAATTTTTGGTAAAATTTTTACTAAGTCTTCATGAAACATAAAATTACTTTTTAAATTTGTGTAAGCATTTTTATGTAAAAAAGGTTTTTCAGTCATTGTTATTCTTAGGATTAAAGAATTTTTATACATGAGTACTGAACATTCACCACCTAATTTAGAAATGCCGTAATTGTTGAATGGTTTAAGAGGGTCTGTTTCTCTATAATTACCTTTTGTTCCTTCATAAACATATCCTGTAGAAAAATATATTAATTTTATGTTTTTCTCTTCACAAATTTTTGTAATATTTGCAGTTCCTATTATATTTAAATCTATACTTTTCTTTATATTAGTTTCATGCAGTTTCATTGGTCTAGATAGACCTGCTGTGTGTAAAATTATTTTTGGTTTAATTTTATTAACAATTTTTTTTATTGAATTAACATCAAGAATATTACATTGTCTTTTTGATGCAAAATAAAGATTTAATTTTGTATTATCTCTTTTTAAAATTTGAGCAAATCTTCCCTCTGCTCCCGTAACTAGTATCAATTTTTTCACTTAAAATATTTCTTTTTAAAATCTCTAAATGTAATTCCGTTATTATCTTTAACAGATATAATGGGATTTAGAGTTGGCCATTTTATATTTAAATCCTTGTCTTTATATAAAATTGTTTTTTCACTTGTTGTATCTCTATATTTTGTACACGAATAAATAATATAATTTTCTTTATCAAGGCTACAAAATCCATGCGCAAAACCTGGTGGTATAAATATTGATTTTGAATTACTTTCACTCAAAATATTGGTAACAACTTTTCCAAATGTTTCAGATTTTCTTCTTAAATCAACGGCAACGTCAAATATTTTACCTTTTATTACAGTAATATATTTTCCTTGAGGATTTTTAGTTTGAATATGAAGACCTCTAACTACATTTTTTTTAGAAAAGGACATTACACAAAATGGAAATTTATCATTTAAATCTTTTTCTTTTAAAATTTCTGAAAAATAACCCCTATTATCCTTAAAAAGTTTTTTTTTAAATGACAATATATTCTCTAATTTTTTTTCTAATTTCATGAGGAAATAATCTTTTTAAGATATTTAGAATATTCGCAATTTCCATAAAACTTTATTGCATTTATGACTTTGTCTTTTTTGATCCACTTATTATTAAGTGCAATTTCTTCAATACAGGCAATTTTAAAACCTTGCCTATTTTCTATAGCAGCAACAAAATTACTTGTTTTATAAAAATCTTCTATGGAACCAGTATCTAACCATGCTCCTCCTCGTCCTAGAAGTTCATATGTCATTTCTTGTCTTTTTAAATATTTTTTCAATAAATCAGTAATCTCAAGTTCATTTCTTTTTGATACTTTTAGTTTTTTAGAATATTGAACCACTTTGTTATCAAAATAATACAATCCTGTTATAGCTAAATCTGAATAATATTTTTTTGGTTTTTCTCTTATTCCTAATATCTTATTTTTATAATTAATCTTTGCCACCCCATATAATTCTGGTTTAATAACTTTATGAAGTATAACTTTAACACCTTTCTTAATTTTTTTACTTTTTATTAAAACATTTGTTAGTCCTTGACCATAAAAAAAATTATCACCAAGTATCAAAGCTACGTTATCATTGCCTATAAAATTTTCTCCCAATATAAATGCTTCAGGCAAACCTCTAGGGCTTTCTTGCTCTGCATAAGTAAGATTTATTCCTAAGTTATTTCCATTTGGGATTAATTTTTTATATTGATCTAATTGTCCTTTGTTAACTATAATTAAAATATTTTTAATTTTTGATAACATCAAAATTGATAACGGATAAAATATTAATGGCTTATCGTATATAGGTAAGAGTTGTTTATTGACTGCTTTGGTCAGTGGACTCATTCTGGTGCCTGTGCCACCTGCTAATATTATTCCTTTGTTAACCATTTTTTCCAAATCTTTTTTTAATATTTTTTTTATTCATATTTTTAAAATATAATTCATTATTTAAATACCAAGAAAAAGTTTTTTCTAAACCTTTTATAATTTTTGTTTTCGGAGACCAATTTAAGCTTTTTTTAATCTTATTACTATTAATAGCGTATCTAATATCATGTCCCGGCCTATCTTTTACATAATTTATTAAGCTCGTTGTTTTAATTTGAAATTTTGTTTTTGCAATCTTAATTAAAATCTTTGCTATTTCTATATTAGTTAAATTTTTGTTTGAACCAATGTTATAAAATTCACCTAATTTTCCATAGTTAAATACTTTTAAAAGAGCCTCACAATGATCATCGACAAAAATCCATTCCCTAGAATTTTTACCATCACCGTAGATGGGTAAATTAATATTATTAAGAATATTAAATATCAATTTTGGAATTAATTTTTCTGGATATTGCCTTGGCCCATAATTATTAGAACAATTTGTAATAATTGCTGGTAGCTTAAAAGTTCTTACATATGAATAAACTAAATGATCAGATGATGCTTTACTAGCAGCATATGGGGAACTCGGGTAATAAGGAAAATTTTCTTTTGATCTTCCTTTCAAAACATCTCCATAAACTTCGTCGGTTGAAATATGAATTAGTTTAGTTTTTTTATATTTTCTATTAAATTTTTTAAATGCTTCAAGTAAGTTAAAAACCCCCGTAATATTGCTTTTTATAAATATTCCAGGATTATCTATGGATCTATCAACGTGAGTTTCAGCGGCTAAGTTGAAAATACCTTTTGGATTATACTTTAAAAAAATCTTATATAATTTTTTTTGATTATTTAAATCACACTTAATAAATTTATATTCTTTTGATTTAGAATAATCTTTTGTATTATAGAAATTAGCTGAATATGTTTTCTTATCAATATTTACAACAAAATAATTTTTTTTTAATAATAAATTAATTAAATTGCTTCCAATAAATCCAAGTCCACCCGTAACGATTAATGTATTTTTCATTAATAAAAAAATAAGTAATATATTACTTTAAACAAAAAAAAAATGAAAATTAACGATATCACCATTGGAATTGTTCTTTTTAAGAGTGAGAAGGTTATTTTTAATTGCCTTAAATCATTAGACCCCGGGCTTAAAATTGTTTTATTCGACAACTCTAACGATAAAATTTTAAAGGAAAAAATTAAAAAAAAATATCCACAGATTAAATATTTTTTATCTAAAAAAAATCTAGGGTATGGATGTGCAAACAACAAAATATTTAAAATAGCAAAAACTCGCTTTGTATTTATAATTAACCCTGACACAGAATTAAAAAAAAATTGTATAAAAAATTTAATTAAAAATGCTAATAAAATCAGAGAAGATTTTGCAATTATTGCCCCAATATGTTCCAAAAAAAATTATGGTTTTTTTAAAAAAAAAATTCCTTATAAAATAAAACTCACAAATTTAATACAAGTCGATTGGGTTCAAGGTTTTGCAATGTTAGCAAATGTATCAAGATTAAAAAAAATAAATTTTTTTGATAAAAATATTTTCTTATATCTTGAAGAGATTGATCTTTGTAAAAGACTTTTAAAAAATAATGAACGAATACTGGTTTCAAAAAATTCTCAAATAATGCACTTATCTGCTAAATCATCTAACATAGGTTTTGAATTTGATAGATGTAGAAACTGGCATTACATGTGGTCGAAATTTTATTTCTATAGAAAACATTATTCATATTTTAGAGGTTTAAAAGAAACGGCAAGTAATTTAATAAAATCTTTATTTAAAACGTTTATTTATTTTTTACTTAATAATTCAAAATATATAATTTATAAAAATAGACTTTCAGGTTTACTTAATTCATATCTGAATAAAAAATCATGGGATAGACCTTTGCTAAAATGAAAATTTTTGACTGTGTTACTTTTTTTGAAGAAAATAGATTAATGGAATTAAGATTTAATATTTTAAATAACTATGTAGATAAATTCATAATTTGTGAGGCAAAATATAATCATCAAGGAGTAAAAAAAAAAATTAATTTTAATAAGAATAATTTTCCAAAATTTAAAAAAAAAATTACCCATATAATAGTAGAAAAATTTCCAAAAAATTTGAACCCTTGGCAAAGACAAGCTTTTCAGAGGGAAAAGATATTTGAAGGCCTAGAAAATGCTGATGAAAATGATTTAATTCTTTTTTCTGATCCAGACGAAATTCCAAATCCTAATAAATTAAAAAATTTAAGATTAAAAAAAAAATATTTAATTTTTATGCAAGTTATGAGTTATTACAAATTAAATGTAAGAAATAAAAACCTAGGCAGTAATTGGGAAGGAACAAGAGGTTGTAAGAAAAAAAACTTATTTTCAATAGATTTTATGAGACAAAAAATTAAGAAGAAAAATTTAAATTACAATTTTTGGAGAATAGATAAAGAAAAGAATATCCAAATAATAAATAACGGAGGTTGGCATTTTTCATATCTTCTTAAACCAAAAGAAATTCAAAAAAAAATTAGAACTTTTGCACATAACGAATACAATAAAAAAAAGTATACTAGTTTAGAAAATATTTATAATAGTATCAAAAATTATAAAGATTTATTTCATAGATCGATAGTTTATAAGAAGATTAAGTTAAATAGCAGTTTCCCAAAATACATACTTAAAAATAAAAAAAAATTTCATTATTGGATTGCTAAATAAATATTGGCGGAGAGAATGGGATTCGAACCCATGATAGAGTTTCCCCTATACACGCTTTCCAAGCGTGCGCCTTCAACCACTCGGCCACCTCTCCAGTTACTATTTATCTTAATTTTTTACCCAATTATCAATTATTTTCGTATTTATTAGAGTTTCCTCAATACTCATTATTGGAAAGGAATATTGAATTTTATCATCTATAATACTTTTGCTTATACTCTCGATCCCATAAGAATATAAGTTTTTTAAACTAGGATTATAAATAAAACTTTTTTTTCCATTTTTTAAAAGAGTCAAACCCCCAATATCAAGAAAAGATCTCTCCAAAATTATTTTTCCTTTTTCTCCTGTAATAATTGTTTTATTTCCAAGGTTTTTGATAAATGACGTTTTTATATATGACCTGAATGAGTCATTAAATATTAATTCGGCCTCTGCATCAATATCAACATGAGTTGGCCCAATTTTTTTTTTTATATTTTTCAAAGTCACATTTTTTGTATCAATTTCTTTTAGGAGTGCTGCTACTAATAAACTGATAGACGTTGTATAACAACCTAAATCAAATATACAGCCACCTCCCATTTCTTTATTAAATAATCTATTATTCTTATCTATTTTTTTATTTTTTTTAAAAAAAAAAAATTTTTTTTTAGTCATAATATTTAAGCCGAAATTAGACTCCATATTTATCAAATCACCAATAATATTTTCTTTAACTAGTTCAATTAATTTTCTAACTAAAGGGTGGTATCTATACATATAATTTTCTGTAAAAAATATTCTATTTTCAATTAGGCTTTTCTCAATATCTGTTGCTTGTGAGTAGCTAAGAAAGGCAGGCTTTTCTATCAAAATTGATTTTTTGTGTTCAATACACTTTAAAATCCAATCATAATGAAGAAAGTTTGGTAAAGTTATATAAATTATATCTACCTCTTTACATTTCAATAAATCATCATAATTATTAAAACTATATTGTTCATCTAAATTAAATTTTTTTTTAAAATTGTTTAATTTAATTTTATTTTTACTTGCAATAGCAAATAAGTTTGAATTTGAGACATTAATGAACCCTTCTGAAAATTTTTGAGCAATATTTCCCAAACCTATTATTCCCCAATTTATTTGTTTCATAAATTATTCTTTTTGAATTTTAAGAACTCCAATAAATGCCTCTTGAGGAATTTCAACTCTTCCAAATTGTTTTGATTTTGCTTTACCTTTTTTTTGTTTTTCAAGAAGTTTTCTCTTTCTATCTGTGGCACCCCCACCATGAATTTTTGTTAATACATCTTTTTTAAATCCCTTAATTGTTTCTCTAGCTATAATTTTTCCTCCTATAGCTGCTTGAACAGGAATCATAAAATTGTGTCTAGGTATTAAGTTCTTTAATTTCTCACAAACCTCTCGTCCTGTTTTCTGGGCAAAATCTTTATGTATCATCATTGCTAAAGCATCTACTGGCTCACTATTTACCAAAATCCCAAGTTTAACTAAATCTCCTTCTCGATGTTCAATAATTTCATAATCAAAGCTTGCGTAGCCACTTGTCATCGATTTTAAACGATCATTAAAGTCAAATACCACCTCATTTAGTGGCAATTCATAATTTACTACTGCTCTATTTCCTGAATAACTAAGATTGGTTTGTATACCTCTCTTGTCTTGACACATCTTTATTATAGAACCTAAATATTGATCAGGCGTTATAATGGTTGCTTTAATCCAAGGTTCTTCGATGAATTTAATTAAAGTTGGATCGGGTAAACTTGAAGGGTTTTGTAAATCAATTATATCACCATTATTAAAATAAACTTTGTAAACGACCCCAGGAGTAGTAGTTAATAAATTTACATCAAATTCTCTCTCTAATCTCTCAGTTACAATTTCTAAATGAAGTAATCCTAAAAAACCGCATCTAAATCCTAAGCCCAATGCAGAAGATGACTCGGGTTCAAATGAAAAACTGGCATCATTTAATTGCAATTTTGCTAAACCATCCTTTAACTTTTGAAATTCTGAACTATCAACTGGAAATAAGCCACAAAATACTACTGGCTTACTAGGTTTAAACCCAGGTAAAGCTTCTGTCAAAGGTTTGGAGGCATCACAGATTGTATCACCTACTTTTGTTTCTGATAAAACTTTTATGCCTGTTGTAATAAATCCTATCTCACCAGTTTTTAATTCATTTATATTAACTGGTTTTGGAGTAAAAACACCGACTTTTTCAACAATATATTCTTGATTTGTAGACATCATTTTAATTTTCATATGTTTTGAAAGTTTTCCATCAATGACTCTTACAAGAATAACTACACCTAGATAAGTATCATACCAGCTATCTACTAACAAACATTTGAGATCTGCAAGACTTTTTCCTTTTGGAGCAGGTAATGTTGCTATTATTTGTTCGAGAATATTATTTATTCCTTCGCCTGTTTTACCTGAACAAGGAATTGCTTTCTCTGTATCAATGCCAATAACTTCCTCTATTTGTTTCTTTGTTCTATCTAAATCAGATGCCGGTAAGTCTACTTTATTTAGTACTGGTACTATTTCATGATTTATGTCTAAAGCTTGATAAACATTTGCTAAAGTTTGCGCCTCCACACCTTGAGTACTATCAACAATTAAAATTGAACCTTCACATGCATATAAAGATCTACTTACTTCGTAACTAAAATCTACGTGTCCTGGAGTATCAATTATATTCAAAATATAATTTTTTCCATCTTTTGCCTTATAATTTAGTTTTACAGTTTGTGCCTTAATTGTAATTCCTCTTTCACGCTCTATATCCATTGAGTCTAGAACTTGAGCTTTCATTTCGCGTTCAGTAAGACCGCCACAACTATGTATTATCCTATCTGCTATAGTGGATTTACCGTGGTCTATATGTGCTATAATTGCAAAGTTTCTAATATTATCAATTGTGCTCATTTACTTCACGAACGTATTTTAGCACCAGTTTTATTTTCAACTGTTTTAATTATTAAATTATTAATTTTTTCTAGATCATTATCATTCAACGTTTTTTCGAATGATTGTATAGTTAAACTAATTGCTATTGATTTTTGATTTCCTGGAATATTTTCACCCTCATAGACATCAAAAATTTTTACATTGCTTATTAATTTTTGATCCACACTTAAGACAGCATTGATTAAATCTTGCGCTTTAACTTCTTTATTTACTATAAAAGCAAAGTCTCTCTCAGATTTTTGATAATCTGAAACTTCGAATTTATTTTTTTGGTCTTTTAATTTTTTTTTTGGCAATTTTAAGTTATCGAGAAAAATTTCAAAACCCACTAGAGACTCTGTTTTAATATCTATCTTTTTTATAATATTTGGATGAATCTCACCAAAATAAGCTGCTATTTGATCTTTACCGCTATTTAAAAATAATCTGCCTGACTTACCTGGATGGTAGTAATTTGGTGTTTCACTGTCTATAAAAAATTTATCTGAATTATAACCTGCTTCAGATAAAGTTTGAACTACATCTCTTTTAACATCAAATAAATCAACATTTCTCTCTTTTTCGATCCACGATAATCTTTGTTTTTTACCTGAAGACAAACCACAGACTACGGTATTTTGTTCACCTGGATTTGAACCAATAAAAATCGGTCCTATTTCGAATATAGATAAATCTTTAAAACCTCTATCTAAATTTTTATTCATATACATAATTAAATTTGAAAATATTGAATTTCTTAAAACACCTAACTCTGAACTGATAGGATTTAAAATTTTAATTTCTTTATTTTTATTTTTAAAATGATCATTATAATTTGAGTCAGTAAATGACCATGTTATTGCCTCTAAATAACCTTTTGAAGCAATTGCTCTTTGTAAAAAATGAAATAACTTTTGTGATTGAGTTAGTGTAGATTTAGTTCTTTGCTTAATAGGTTCAATAATTTTTATCTTATCATAACCAGTAATTCTAACTAGCTCTTCTACAATATCTATTTCTTGTAAAATATCTGGCCTCCATGTTGGAATAGTTAATTTAAAATATTTTTTTTCTTTTTTAATTTTAAAGCCAAGGTCTTCCAAAATTTTTAATATTTCCTTAGTTGAAATTTTAAATCCAGTTATTTTTTTAAATAAATCAGTATTAAATTTAATAGATTGAACTTTCCTTGTTTCAATTTTTTTAATATCAATTTTACTAATTTCACCACCACAAATCTCTTTAATTAATAGTGCTGCTTTATTTAATCCATCTTCAATAGATAATGGATCGATACCTCTTTCAAATCTAAACTTAGCATCTGTTTCAAGATTTAATTTTTTTGAAGTATATCTTATTGATCTAGGTTCAAAATATGCAGACTCCAACAGAATATTTTTAGTGTCAAACTCTGTACCTGACCTTGTGCCTCCAATAATTCCGCCTAATCCTAATACACCCTTGCGATCACTAATTACACACATACCATCATCTAATTTATATATTTTATTATCTAAAGCTTTAAATTCTTCTCCAGATTTCGAACTTCTAATTACAATACCTTTATCGATTTTATCAACGTCATATGCGTGTAAAGGACGATTGATATCAAACATTACATAATTTGTTATATCTACTATTGCCGAGATTGGCTTTTGTCCAATTGATACTAATTTATCTTGTAACCATTTGGGACTTTCAATGTTTTTAACATTCGTAATTAAACAACTACCAAAAGAGCTACACGCTTGATTTTTTTCTTTATTAATTTTTACTTTTATAGTTTGCTTAATATTTGACTTAATTTTTTTATCTTTTAAATTTTTTAATTTTCCAAATCCTGAGGCAGCAAGATCTCTAGCAATTCCTCTTACACCAAGACAATCTGGTCTATTTGGTGTAATTGAAAGATCTATAAGATTAGAGTTTGATTTAGAAAAATAACTTTTACCTACACTCTTTTCATACTTTTTTGAAGATAGTTCAGTTATTCCTTCACTTTCATCAGATAAATTTAATTCAGATTCAGAACAAAGCATTCCATAAGAAGTAACTTCTCTGATTTTAGCCACGACTAATTTTGTTTTACTTTTTGGAACAACAGCTCCAGGAGGAGCATAAATAGTAATCAATCCCTCTCTTGCATTAGGCGCACCACATACAACTTTTTTTATTTCTTTTTCTCCTACATCAACTTCACAAACTTTAAGTCTATCTGCATTTGGATGTTTTTCTATCTTTATAATTTTTGCAATTTTAAATAAATCAAGTCCAGCAGATAAGTTTTCTACACTTTCAACCTCAAGCCCAACATTAGTTAATTGCTCTAAAAGCTTATCTTCTTTAAATTTAGTAACTAAATGATCTTTTAACCAGTCAAATGTAATTTTCATCGACTTAAACCTCTATAATTTGAAGGTACATCTAAAGGATCAAAACCAAAATGATTTAACCATCTATAATCGCAATCAAAGAAAGCTCTTAAGTCTTTAATTCCATATTTAAGCATTGCTAATCTATCAATCCCAATTCCAAATGCATATCCTTGATACTCTGTAGGATTGACTTTCACATTTTTCAAAACATTAGGATGAACCATTCCACAACCTAAGATTTCAAGCCATTGGTCACCTTCTCCAATAACAATTTTTCCATCTTTGATTTCATAACCAATATCTACTTCTGCTGATGGTTCTGTAAATGGAAAATGACTTGGTCTAAATCTCATTTTAATTTTTTTAACTTCAAAAAACTCTTTAATAAAATAATTTAAACATCCTTTTAGGTGACCCATATTTATATCTTTGTCTATGTACAAACCCTCTACTTGATGAAACATCGGTGCATGTGTTTGATCGCTATCAGACCTATAAGTTCTTCCAGGTGCAATAATTTTAAATGGAGGTTTATCTTTTATCATTGTTCTAATTTGAACAGGAGATGTGTGGGTTCTTAACAATATTTCTTTATTATCATCAAGATAAAATGTATCATGCATATCTCTTGCTGGATGATTGTCAGGAGTATTTAAAGCTGTAAAATTATTGTATTCATTTTCAATGTCTGGACCCTCCTCGACACTAAATCCTATTTCTGAAAAGATTGATGAAATTTCATCAATAGTTTGTGAAACTGGATGAATTTTTCCTCTCACAAATGATCTTTCTGGGAGTGTTACATCAATTTTTTCATTTTCTAATTTTTCATTTATTTTTTTTGCCTCAATTTCATTAATTTTTTTAATTATTAAGTTTTGTAACCCATCCTTAATTTGATTAAGATCTGATGCAAATTTTTTACGTTCTGTCTCTGGTATAGATGCAATATTTTTGAATTGAGAGGAAATTAAACCATTTTTTCCAAAAAGCTCGGTTTTAATTTGATTTATATCCTCTAAACTTAAATCACTATTAAGTTTAGAATTATATTTTTCTTTTATATTTTTAAAGTCATTCATACTGGTAGATTATTTCCTCGAGAAATAAAAACAATAGAGAAGATTAATTTAAAGCGGATTGAGCTTTTTGTACAATTGTTTTAAACGCTTCTGGGCTATCATAAGCAATTTCGGCAAGAATTTTTCTATCAATTATAACACCACATTTAATTAGACCATTAATAAATTTAGAATAAGTCATGCCCTCAGCTCTTACTCCAGCATTAATTCTTTGTATCCATAAAGATTTAAAATCTCTTTTTTTATTTCTTCTATCTCTATAAGCATATTGCATAGCTTTTTCCATTGCTTGCTTTGCAACTCTAATAGTGTTTTTTCTTCTTCCCCATTGACCTTTAACGGCTTTTAAAACTTTTTTATGTTTAGCTTTACTTGTGACTCCTCTTTTGACTCTTGCCATTGTTAACCTCTTAAACTGTAGGGCATATACGATTTAACAATTTTTCCATCTTGTTTTGACATCGTTGTTGTACCCCTTAATTTTCTTATTTGAGAATTAGTTCTTTTTATCATGCCATGTCTTTTACCAGCTTGCGCTGTCATGACTTTGCCCTTTGCAGATATTTTAAATCTTTTTTTTGCTGAGCTTTTTGTTTTTAGTTTTGGCATAATTCTGCGGTGTTATACAAAGATTGTTATAAATTTACAACCTCTATTAAGCCTTATAAAGGCTGAATTACCATAATCATTTGTTTGCCATCAAACTTTGGATGTAATTCGACCTTGCCTATATCTTTCATATCTTCTTTTATTTTACTCATAAGTTCATTACCTAAATGAGAATGTTGAAGTTCTCGCCCTTTAAATCTGATAGTAAATTTTACCTTATCTCCTTTTGCGATAAACTTTTTTGCATTTTTTACTTTAAATTCATAGTCATGAGTCTCCGTAACTGGTCTCATTTTAATCTCTTTTAATAAAACAATTTTTTGTTTTTTTTTTGCAAGATTAGCTTTTTTTTGAGCGTCATACTTAAATTTACCCATATCCATTATTTTACAAACAGGAGGGTTTGCATTTGCAGCAATTTCTATTAGATCTAATCCTAGATTTTTAGCCATTGAAATAGCTTCATTAGTGTTAATCACTCCAAGATTTTCTCCGTCATTTGTTATAACTTGCACATCGGGAGATGAAATTCTATTATTTGATCTTGGACCCCGATCTTTTGTTCTTTTTTGAAAATAGTTTTGTTTAAAATCTGCCACTTATTTTAAAGATACTTTATTTAAAGCAGAAAATGTTTTTAAGAATAAATTTAAATCCATATTTTCTTGTTCATTAGAGTCCAATCTTCTAATCGTTACAGAGTTGGAGTCAACTTCTTTTTTACCACAAATCAATAAAAGTGGTATTTTTGCTAGTGAATGATCTCTTATTTTATAATTTAAATTATGTTTTTTTAAATCTACAATAGAACTTATACCCACTTCTTTAATTTTTTTAGAAACTTCAATTGCATAATCATCAAAGTCTTCTGAAATGGGTATTACTACAGTTTGTAGTGGTGAAATCCAAAAAGGGAATTTACCAGCATAATGTTCAATTAATATTCCAATAAATCTCTCAAGAGATCCAAATAAAGCTCTGTGAAGCATTACAGGAATTTTTTTTGATCCATCTTTATCTACATATGAGGCTCCAAGTCTACCAGGTAAATTAAAATCAACCTGCAAAGTTCCACACTGCCAATCTCTGCCTATTGCATCTCTTAAAACAAATTCTATTTTAGGGCCATAAAATGCACCTTCGCCTTTATTTATGCTGTACTCTAACTTAGTGGCTTTGACTGCTTGCAGTAAAGCAGCTTCAGCTTTGTCCCAAACACTATCGTCTCCTACACGTAAATCTGGCCTATCAGAATATTTAAGAATAACATTTTCAAATCCTAAATCCTTATAAATATCTAAAATTAGATTAGTTACTATCAAACATTCATTTGTAATTTGTTCTTCTGTACAAAATATATGAGCATCATCTTGAGTGAATGCTCTAACTCTTAATAACCCATGTAAAGCTCCTGAAGGTTCATAACGATGAACTTTACCAAATTCAGACATTTTCAGAGGCAAATCTTTATAACTTTTAAGCCCTTGATTAAAAACTTCAATACAGCCCGGACAATTCATAGGTTTGATTGCAAAAACTTTTTCATCTGGAGTAGTTGATGTATACATATTTGCCCCAAACTTTTCCCAGTGTCCTGACTTTTCCCATAAAGTTCTGTCTAAGACTTCAGGAGTATTTATTTCTTTATAACCGGCTAGATCTTGTTTCATTTTCATGTAATTGATTAATTTTTGAAACAGTGCCCATCCTTTTTCATGCCAAAATACTGAGCCTGGGCTTTCTTCTCTAAAATGAAATAGGTCCATTTCTTTTCCTAGTTTTCTATGGTCTCTTTTCTCAGCTTCTTCAATTCTTTTAAGATATTCTTCTAAATCTTTTTGAGTTGCCCAACTTGTTCCGTATATTCTTTGTAGCATTTCATTATTAGAGTCACCTCGCCAATATGCACCAGATACTTTCGTTAATTTAAAGTATTTACCAATTTTTCCTGTAGAAGAAAGATGTGGTCCTCTACAAAGATCATGCCAATCACCATGAAAGTAAATTGATACATCTTCTTTTTCAGGAATTGACTCAATTAGTTCAGCTTTGTAAACTTCACCTTTTTCTTTAAAATGAGAAATTGCCTTATCTCTATCCCAAACTTCCCTTCTAGTAATTTCATTTCGGTCTACAATTTCTTTCATCCGATTTTCAATTTTTGTTAAGTCTTCCTCAGTAAAAGATTGTTTCCTTGCGAAGTCATAGTAAAAACCATTTTCTATAACAGGACCAATAGTAACCTGAGTACCAGGAAACAATTCTTGAACTGCCATGGCCAAAATATGGGCTGTATCATGTCGTATAGTTTCTAAACCTTCTGGATTTTTTGAAGTAAAAATTTTTACAGAACAGTCTTTATCTATTAAGTGGTCTAAATCTTTTAACTCTCCATTAACACTTATTACAATAGCTTGTTTAGCAAGGGATTTGCTAATTTTTTCAGCTACATCTAAGCCTGTAACTTTATTTGGAAAATCTATATTATTTCCATCTGGTAATTTGATAATAGGCATTTAGTTTAATCTTTTATACTCTGAATAAGTAGAAAAGCACATTTTTTCAACATTAAATTTTTTTATTATATTTTTTCTTCCTTCAGTACCAATTAATTTTAAAGAAGTTTCATCCAAAGTGAGAACTTTCAATATTTTTTGGCTTAGAGATTTTGAATCTCCAGATTCAAATAAAAAACCTGTTTTTTCATTAATTATCGTTTCGTTAGAGCCACCTATATTGCTCGCTATTATTGGTTTTTCCATCGATTGAGCCTCTACGGCAACTCTTCCAAATGCTTCAGGTTCAATCGATGCTGAAATTATAATATCAGAAACTTTGTAGGCTAGCGCCATATCTTTACTATGATCAATAAATCTTATTTGTTTCTTCATTCTATATTGTTCAACAAGTCTAGTAAGTTTTTTTTTATATAAATCTCTTCCTTGATCATTTCCTAAAATAACTCCATAAAAAGCTTCATATCCAAGTTCAATATTCACCAAATTTACTGCTTCAATAAATAGCTCCTGTCCTTTCCAAGATGTAAGTCTACCGGGCAAAAGTATTATTTTTTTATCTTTTTCTATTTTCCAACTTTCTAATAGTTTTTTTTCATCATTTTCTAATTTTGTGCCAGAGTCAAAATAATCAATATTTATTCCTCTAAATATAACTAAAAGTTTTTTTTTGTCGTTAATAAATTTTGAGTAGTTTTCTTTAATATGTGAAAAAATAAAGTTAGAACCTGCAATTATTAAATTTGATCTAACCATAACAGAATTATAAAATTTTTTTATTTTACCATTAAAATTGTAAGTACCGTGAAAAGTTGTAACAAACTTTCTACCTGTAATCTTAGTTGCAAGCAAACAAGACCACGCAGGTGCTCTACTTCTGGCATGAACTATTGAAATATTATTTATTAAAATAATTCCAATTAACATAATAGCATTAAAAAAAATTAAAATAGGATTTTTGCTATGTACAGGTAATCTTATTATTCTAACCTTTTCTTTATCAACATATTTAAGTAATTCACCTCCACTTGTAACAATAAACGATTTGCAATTATGCTCAGGCAAGTAATGAGCAATATCATAACAACCTGTTTCAGCTCCTCCATAGCCTAATTTAGGTATAACCTGTAAAATTTTTAAATTAGATACCATTTGTTATTACTATATATTAATAGTTTAAACTTATAAATAATTATGAAGAATTTTAAATATCACATAATCTCAAAAACAAAAAAAATTAGATATTTAAGTAATTATTATAAGCAAAATCTTTATATAGTTTTTCTTCATGGTTTTATGTCAGACATAGAGGGTGAAAAACCAAAAGTATTTCTTAAATATGCTAAAAAAAATAAGCTTGGCTTTCTTGCTGTTGAATATTCAGGACACGGAAAATCATCAGGAAAGTTTACAAAAGGAAATATTAGCAAATGGACATCTGAAACAAAAATAATGATAAAAAAAATTGTAAAAAAAAATGATTTTATATTAATTGGATCAAGCATGGGTTCGTGGATATCGTTAAATCAATTTAAATATTTTAAAAAGAAAATTAAAGGATTTTTAGGTATAGGCTCAGCACCAGAATTTTTGGAAAAAATAATGTGGAAAAAATTTACAAAAAAAATGAAAAAAGAGACAATTATAAAAGGTGTTTATAATTTAAAGCATGGTGGTTATGAATACCCTATTACTTATCAATTAATTAAAGATGGAAGAAAAAACAAAATTCTTCATAAAAAAATCAACTCAAAAATTCCTGTTACAATGCTACATGGAAATAAAGATGACACTGTCCCTGTGGTTTTTTCAAAAAAAATTTTAAAATTATTTATAAATGCAAAAAAAAAATTGGTTGTTATTAAAAATGGCGACCATAGTTTATTTAATAAAAAACTTCAGAAAAAGATTTTAAAAGAACTTGATTTAATGATCTAAATTACTTCTTTAATAATTGGCTTGTAACTTATGGGATTTTCAAGCTTATCAAGCATCTCCTTTGGACAAACTTGAACAAAATTGTTTAGTTCTAGAGTAAAATTATCAATTAGGTGTCTAGAAAGTTGAGATTTTGTTTCATTAAAATGTTCAATAATCAAATTTTTAAGAATATTTTTCCAATAATCAGTTTCGATATTTTGCCAAAAAACAGAGTCTGGATTTATTTTTTTTTCTAAATCTTTTGATTTGTCATAAATAAATGCCATGCCACCAGTCATGCCCGCTGCAAAATTATCTCCGACCTGTCCAAGTATTACTACTGTACCTCCTGTCATATACTCACAACCATTTGAATCACATCCTTCAATAACTGTAGTTGCTCCAGAATTTCTTACCGCAAATCTATCTCCAGCCAAGCCTGCTGCAAAAAGTTTTCCTGAAGTAGCACCATATAGAACCGTATTTCCAATAATAGTATTTTCATTCGAAACTAAATTACTTTCATCAGGAAGTTTTATAGAAACTGTTGCACCTGATAATCCTTTACCAACATAGTCATTTGCGTCTCCTTTAAGCAAAAGTTTTAGACCTTTTGTTGAAAAGGCTCCAAAGGATTGTCCTGCTGATCCTTTAAAGTTTAATGTTAAAAAGTTTTCATCTAATTTCTCATAACCATATTTTTCATATAAATGATGTGAAATTCTAGTTCCAACAGCTCTATTAGTATTCTTTATTAAAAACTCTTTATCAATTTTTTCAGATTTATTTAAAGCATTTTCAATTTCTGGCCAAATTTCCTGATCTAAAGTGTCTGGGACTTTATTAATATCTATATTTTCACAGTATCTTTTATTATTTCCTGGATCCGCCTGTACGAACAATGGGTTTAGATCTAGGTCATCTAGGTTTGGTGAGGCTTTATTTACTTGCATTAATAAATCAGTTCGCCCAATTATATCATTAAGTGTTTTAAAACCAAGTTTCGCTAAAATTTCTCTTACTTCACTCGCAATAAATGAAAATAAGTTTACTACTTTGTCTGGAGTACCTGTAAATTTCTCTCTTAATTTTTCATCTTGTGTACATACACCTACTGGGCAAGTATTTGAATGACATTGTCTTACCATAATACATCCCATTGCTACTAAAGCTGTTGTGGCGACTCCATATTCTTCAGCACCCATCATCGCAGCTATCACCACATCTCGACCAGTTTTAATTCCCCCATCAGTTCTTAAAGTTACTTTATGACGAAGATTGTTAAGTGTTAAAACTTGATTTGCTTCTGTGAGACCCATTTCCCAAGGAATACCAACATACTTAACGCTTGTCTGTGGTGTAGCACCTGTTCCACCATTATGACCAGAAATTAATATAATATCTGCCTCTGCTTTAGCTACTCCTGCAGCTATGGTACCAACACCAGAAGATGCAACCAACTTAACACCAACTCGTGCTCTGGGATTGATTTGTTTTAAATCGTAAATTAACTGCGCCAGATCCTCAATAGAATAAATATCATGATGTGGAGGTGGTGAAATTAAAGTAACCCCAGGTGTCGAATGTCTTAGTTTTGCAATTTCATCTGTTACTTTAAAACCTGGTAATTGACCACCTTCTCCAGGTTTTGCACCTTGAGCTATTTTAATTTCTATTTCGTTACAATTATTTAAATAATTAATCGTAACTCCAAATCTTGCAGATGCAATTTGTTTTACTCTTGAATTAGCACTATCACCATTTTGCATAACTTTGAATCTTTGCTCATCTTCTCCACCCTCTCCACTACAAGATGCACCTTTTATCCTGTTCATTCCCATTGCTAAAGTTTCATGGGCTTCTTTAGACAATGCTCCGTGAGACATACTTCCACTTCCAAATCTTTTCAATATTTCTTGTATTGGCTCTACTTGACTTAAGTCAATTGATGGTCCTAATTTTTTTTTTCTAAAGTCAATTAAATCTCTTAGATTTATTGGAGGTAAATTGTAAATTCCCTCTGCATATTTTTTGTATGCCTCATATGAATTAGATCCAACTGCATTTTGTAATAAGTGAATTAATCTTCCTTGATATTGATGTGTCTCACCATTTTTTCTATACCTATATATTCCACCTATCGGAAGAACTGTTTCTGAACTTTCAAATGCTTGTTTGTGTATTTCTCTTATTTTTTTCTCTATACCTATTAAACCTATTCCAGAAATTTTTGATACAATTCCTGGAAAATAATCACTAACAATTGTTCTGCTGAGCCCTACTGTTTCAAAATTACATCCACCTCTATAAGAGCTTAAAACTGAAATTCCCATTTTTGACATTATCTTTAAAAGACCAGCATTTACAGATTTAATATATCGCTCAACACAATGATCAAAACTAAATTGACCAAATAATTTTTTTTTATATCTTTGATACAAGCTATCAAAAGCCAAATATGGGTTAACCGTTGTTGCTCCAACACCTATAAGGGTTGCAAAAGAATGCGTATCCAAAGCCTCACCAGATTGAACATTAATAGAAACATAGCCTCTCAGTTTTTTGTCAATCAAAAATGTATTGATTGCCCCAACGCATAAAAGCATTGGTATTGGTAATTTATCTTCTGACAATTCTTTATCACTTAAAACTAACTGAGTTACTCCTTGCCTTACAGCAATTTCAGCCTCTTTTTCAATTCTATTTAATGCTATAGATAAATTTTCGTCTTTTGAAAAAGTACAATCTAATGTTAAAGAATTTTTTCCAAAAAAATTTATGAATTTATGAAACTGAGAGTTTGACAAAACTGGACTATTTAAAACATAAATATTCTCTTTTGTTAAAGTATCAAAATCTAGAATATTTCCAAGATTTCCAAATCTTGTTTTCAAACTCATAACTTTATTTTCTCTTAATGAGTCAATCGGTGGATTGGTTACTTGACTAAAATTCTGTCTAAAAAAATGGTACAATGGTCTATATTTGTCAGACAATACTGCAAGTGGGGTATCATCTCCCATTGATCCTGTAGCTTCTTTTGCATCTTCTGCCATTGGATGTAAAATTAATTCTAAATCTTCAAGACTAATTCCAAAAGTAAATTGTCTTCGTCTTAAGTCTTCTCCTTCAAAGTTATTTTTTTCATTTAATATGGATAATCTTTCATCCAAATCTATAATTTGAGAATTAAAATGTTTAAATTCTTTTGCTAAATAGTTTTTAATATCGTTGTTTGAAAAAACTTTTCCTTTTTCAATTCTTACACCAATAATTTCACCAGGTCCTAATCTTCCTTTAGAAATAATTTTTTTTTCATTGAGTTCAATCATTCCAGTTTCAGAGCCTGCAAAGAGTAATTTGTCCTTAGTTATTGCATAACGTAATGGTCTCAGTCCATTTCTATCATTTGCTGCTATTACCCACTCATTATCAGTTGCTGCAATAGCAGCTGGTCCATCCCATGGTTCCATTGTACTATTTAAAAAATTAAATAATTGTTGATGGTTTTTTGGAAGAGTTTTATTTTTTTTAGACCATGCATCAGGCACCAACATTAATTTAGCTAAAGGTGCTGGTTTACCAGATTTATTTAATAATTCAAAAACATTATCAAGAGCAGCTGAGTCCGATACACCTTTTTGTATTACTGGTTTTAAATTTTCTACGTTTTCAAAAAGTGGGCTGCTCATTTCCTGTTCATGAATTCGCATCCAATTTTTATTTCCCTTATAGGTATTAATTTCACCATTATGTGCAATTGCTCTAAATGGTTGTGCTAAACTCCAACTAGGAGCCGTATTTGTGGAAAACCTTTGATGAAAAATAGCAAACCTAGACACAAATCTTTTATCTTTAAGATCTAAGTAAAAATCTGATATTCCTTCAGCTAAATATAAACCTTTATAAATTATTGACTTAGAGCTAATAGAACAAATATAAAAATTATTTAAAGATAACTGAAATGCTTTATTTTCAATTTTTTTTCTGGTTTCATAAATTTTTCTTTCTAAATCTTTATTAAGTAAATTTTTATCATTTGATTTAAATAAAACCTGCATGATTTCAGGCATCGTTTGAAGGGCTTTTTGTCCTAAAATTTTTGGATTAACTGGCACCTGTCTCCAACCATATATACTGAAATTATTTCTAGTTAGTTCGCTTTCAACTATTGTCTTACAACTTTCTTGCGCTGAATAATCATTTCTAGGTAAAAATATCATTCCAACACATATTTCAGAATTATCATAATCGTGACCTGTAACCTCTATTTTTTCAATAAAGAAATCTTTTGGTATCTCTAAATGTATTCCTGCTCCATCACCTGTTTTTCCATCAGCATCCACAGCTCCACGATGCCAAACGGCTTTTAAAGCCTCTATTCCATATTCAACTATTATTCTTGATTTTTTTCCCTCTGTAGAAACTATAGCTCCAACACCACATGCGTCATGTTCCATTTCTTTTGAATAAACATGATTTTTTGTGAGTAGTTTTAAGTTCTTAATATAATTTTTCATTAGGCTACTTTTGATTTTTTGATTTCTTTATCTTCTAAAAAAATTTTCATTGCTTCTGCTGCGTCTCTTCCATCTTTGATAGCCCAAACAACAAGTGAAGCGCCTCTAACAATATCACCCGCAGCAAACACTCCCCTAAGATTTGTTTCCATCGTATCAAAGTCTGTTTTAATTGTTCCCCATCTAGTTACTTGAAGTTCTTTCGCATCAAATAAATTTGGTAAATTTTCAGGATCAAAACCAAGAGCTTTGATTACCATATCTGTTTTTACCTCAAATTCAGAACCCTCTTTAACCTCAGGTCTTCTTCTTCCTGATTCATCTGGTTCACCTAATTGAATTTTATCGATAACTAAATTTTCTACTTTATTTTTACCCTTAAATTCTTTAGGGCTTGATAACCAAACAAATTCAACACCTTCTTCTTCGGCATTAGCAACTTCTCTAGACGAGCCTGGCATGTTTTCTTTATCTCTTCTATATAAACATTTAACTGATTTTGCTTTTTGTCTTATTGAAGTTCTAACACAATCCATAGCCGTATCACCTCCTCCAATAACAACCACATCCTTTCCCTCCGCATTCAAAGTACCGTTATCAAACATTTCAACTTTGTCACCAAGACCTTTTTTGTTAGAAGCAGTTAAAAAATCCATTGCTGGAAAAATATTATTCAGATCATTTCCCTCTAAATCTATTTCTCTAGCTTTATAAACTCCAGTAGCTATTAATATTGCATCATGTTTTTTTCTCAACTGTTCTAAACTAGCATCTTTTCCAACTTCAAAATTTTGGATAAATTCAATTCCACCCTCTTCTAAAAGTTTAGTTCTTCTTTCTACAACATCTTTCTCAAGCTTAAAATTTGGAATTCCATAAATAAGTAATCCTCCTGCTCGATCGTATCTATCGTAAATTGTTATTTTGTATCCATTTTTTCTTAGTTGCTCTGCTGCTGCTAAACCAGCTGGTCCAGCTCCAATTATTCCAACACTTTGATTTTTTTCGTTTAGTACTTTAATTGGTTTTACCCATCCTTCTTCCCAAGCTTTGTCAGTAATATATTTTTCTACTGACCCAATAGTAACTGTCCCATGACCAGATTGCTCAATTACACAATTTCCTTCACACAATCTATCTTGTGGACATATTCTTCCACAAACTTCAGGCATATTGTTTGTGCTTTGAGATAATTCATAAGCCTCTTGTAATCTTCCTTCTGCAGTTAATTTAAGCCAATCTGGAATATTATTACTTAAAGGACAATGTACCTGACAAAAAGGTACTCCACACTGAGAGCATCTGCTAGATTGTTCTTTTGCTTTTTCATTAATAAATTCATCGTATATTTCATTAAAATCTTTTCTTCTATCACCCACCTTTCTTTTAGGTGGTGTTTGCTGACCTATTTTTACAAATTTTAACATTTTATCAGTCATTTTTTTTTAAATTTTATGGCAAAATATACATTGTTTTTTCTAAATAAAGCTTTAAATAGGTCATAATATATGTCCTTTTAGTTCCTTTAAATGCTGACAAATAACAAATTTTTTTATAATGCATAGCTAGTATGCGAAAATCGAATTGTTTTAAATAAATTTAATTTAAGTTACGAAGATAATATGCTGCAAAATATTATAGAAATCCTCATACTATCAGCAATACAGGGTATTTCTGAGTTTTTGCCAATTAGTTCATCTGCACACCTAATAATTGTTTCTAGTTTATACCAATTTAAATCTAGTTCTCTTCTAATTGACATAAGTCTTCATCTTGGATCTTTGTTTGCAATAATTGTTTTTTTCAGAAAAGATTTACTAGACATAAGAAACAATCAGAAACTTTTAGGCTTAATTATATTTGGCTCAGTTCCTTTGATCATTTTTGGATACATAATATATGTCACAGAAATTATTCATATATTAAGAGATATTAAAATAATAGCATGGGCTACTTTAATTTTTGGAATTGTTTTATATTTTGCAGATAAAAGTAAATTTGATAAAAAAATTACAACTAATTTAAATTTAAAAATTATTTTAATTATTGGTTTATTTCAGATGCTAGCACTAATACCTGGCGTGAGTAGAGCGGGTATAACTATTACTGCTGCAAGAATTTTAAGATTTAATAGATTTGACTCAAGTAAAATTTCGTTTTTATTATCCATCCCAGCATTAGCTGGAGCAAGCATACTAAGTATTAATGATCTTGTTATACAAAATATCGAATTTAGTTACTTAGTTTTTTTTGCAATTACGTTTTCTTTTTTATTTTCATATTTCACGGTAAAATTTTTTTTAGATTATATTAATAAATTTTCTTTAAATGTATTTGTTGTTTATAGAATTTTGATTGCAGGTGTATTATTCTTAATAATTTATAATTGATTTTTTTTTAACATTGGAGCTATTTGTGAAAAAATTACTGCCAATAATATTAAAAAACATCCAATTATATTTTCTATTTGTAAAATTTGATTTAAAATTAACCATGCAGCTATTACTGCAAAAACTCCTTCGAGAGAATAAATGATTGCTGCTGGAGCTTCTTCAATGTTTTTTTGTGCAAACATTTGTAAGGTAAATGCAATTCCTCCAGATAATACTCCAGCATAAATAATAGATGAGCTTTCAAGTAAGATATTTGTAAAATTAATTTCTTCAAATATATATGCAAATAAAATTGATAAAGAAGCAACTAATACTGCTTGTATGGCTGCATAAAAAATTGGTATATCAAATTCTTCCATAAATTTACCAGCAAAGATAATATGTAATGCCCAAAATAAAGAACATAAAATTACCAATGTATCTCCAAGCATAATTTCAGAATTTGAAAAATTACTTAATAGATATACTCCATATACACATAAAGCTATTGAAGGCCATATACTCCAATGAACTTTTTTTGAGTAAATAAAAAACAGAAGTATTGGGACTAACGGTACATAAAATACTGTAAAAAAAGCAGCATTTGCAACATTTGTGTACTGTAAAGCAGCTTGTTGTAAAGAAGTACCTAGGAATAGTGAAAATCCCATAATTACAAGAAGTTTTATAAAATAGCTTTTATTTTTATCAATTTCTTTAATAATTTTTTTTTTTTCAAACAAAATTGCAATTGGTAGGATTGTAAAAAAACCAACTACAAATCTTGCACCATTAAATGTTAGTGGACCTATGTTGTCCATGCCTGTATCTTGGGCAATAAAAGCAGTACCCCAAATAAAAGTTGTTACTAAAGCACAAATCATGGACATTGATTTTTTCATTTTAATGAAGTTATGATTTTTTAATTAATAAATTTGATTTAATTTACAGACACTATCAAAATCCTCTTTATTTATATAGCAACCTGACATTTTTCTGATTCCTTTAAATTCTCCTCGCCCATGTAAAATTCTCCAATTATTAAATATTAGTAACTCTCCTGGTTTTAAAATATGTCTCCATTGAAAATCTTTAGAATTAGCAATTAAATCAAATCTTTTAATTGCTTCATAGAATTTAATCATTAAATCATTTTTTAATCTAAAATCAGCTCGATCATAATTATTAAAACTTACCTGAATAAGTTCTTTGTCTGAATTCATTTTAAAAATTGGTCTTCTTGCTTCTAAAAATACTCCATCTCCAATATAATTTCCTGGCACCTCTACATTAGATAAAATTTCATATATTTCTTTATTTTCGTTTTTAATAGTTTCAGCAATCTTAAAACCATCAACCATTATAGACTCTCCACCTTTAGCGTTGTACTCACAACATAATAGTAGTTGAAGACCTGGAGCATCATTGCTATACGTTGAGTCTGTATGAGGTCTTAATTCCTCTTGAGTATATGCGCTATCAGCCATATTTTCATCTGATTGAAAACTCCACAATCCACCAAAAATTGATTGTCTAACATATCCAATTTTGTTAGCTATTGTTTCTACTGATTTCATTTCAGTTTTACAATTTGTAATTACGCAAAAACCCCAATTATACAACTTTTGTAAAAACTTTTTAAATCCTTCTTTTGATGTTGTTATATCATAATCAATGTAAACGTCTTTAGTGGTGTCATTATTCTTCCATGTTTTAATATTTCTATTTTTATTTTCTTTATTCAAAGAATTTCCAAATAAAAATTCATATGAGTATCTTGTAGGTCTCTCTAGATCTGACCAAAGAATATCTAAATATTTTCCATTTTCTACTATAGATGTTTTTTTAATATATAAACTTTCATCCAAACCTGCGGTAAATGTTTTTCTTTGACTGGATCTATCATCCCAGCTAATCTCATCTTTTGCATGATCTCTTAACCAAATAATTGGATAATTATCCTCAGAATTGTTGATAAATTTAACATTAAGCTCAGTAGATGAAAATTTAATATTTTTAATCATTTTGATATGTATATTACTAAATTTAAAATAATTATACTGCTAGTTTGTAGGCAAAATTTTTTCCAAGATTTTCTTTCAATTCATTATTAAACCTTGCTGCCTCTGCACCATCAATTATTCTATGATCATATGATAAAGATAGTGGAAGAATGACTCTGGTCTCGAATTTACCGTCAATATAAATCTGTTTTTTTTGAGATCTACCTATTCCTAAGATAGCCACCTCTGGATAATTTATAATAGGAGTAAAAAAAGAACCTCCTATTCCTCCTAAACTCGTAATTGTCATAGATCCACCAAATAATTCTTTTTTACTTATTTTTAAATTTCTACAAAGTTTACTAATTTCTTTTAATTCATTGCCTATTATTGAAATTTTTTTGCTATTAACATTTCTTAATTTAGGAACCATTAAGCCATTGGGGGTATCTACTGCAACTCCAATATGATAATATCTTTTCAAAGTCATTTTACCAGTCTCAATTTCATCTATAGAAGAATTAAAATTAGGAAATTTTTTTAGCGATACCGCTAGTGCTTTAATAATAAATGCTAGAGGAGTTATCTTAATCTTTTCTCCAGTATATAGATCTGTTAGTGAATTTCTAAAACTTTCCATCTCTGTTATATCAGCCTCATCATGATTTGTTACATGAGGAATATTTGTCCATGAATTTACAAGATAGGTAGAAGCTAATTTTTTTACTCTTGGAATTTCTTTAATTTCAACTTCCCCAAAATCAGAATGTTCAAATTCATTTTTTACTTTAACCTTTTTGCTTTCGTTTAGTTTATCAATATTTTTTGATTTAGAGGATATAAATTTTTTAATATCGTCTTCAACAACTCTTCCATCTTTTTCACTTCCTGTTACTTGATTAATATCTACCCCAAGCTCTCTTGCAAATTTTCTTGCCTTTGGACTTGCAGGTGCGCTATTTTTAAGTTTGCTTTGATCAATTGATTTTTTATCAACTGTTAAATTTATTAAACCATTCTCTTTTGTTTCATTTTCGATTTTTAAATCTTCTTCCGTTTTTTCTTTTTCTTTAGTTACATTTTCTAAAATCAATATTAAATCACCTTCTGAAACTTTATCTCCTATTTTTGTTTTTACCGATTTGATTTTTCCATCAAAAATTGATGGAATCTCTACACTTGATTTATCGCTTTCAATTGTTATCAAAGGATCATTTTTTTTTATTTTTTGACCGGTTGCAACTAATACCTCTATAACCTCAACGTCTTTAAAATCTCCAATATCAGGTACTTTAATTTCCATATATTAAATTTATAATTTAGTAGGCATAGGTTTGTTGCCATCAATATTATATTTTTTCAAAGCCTCTTTAGCGTATTTTGAGGGTATAAGTTGCTCTTTTGATAATATACTTAATCCATAAGCCACCAGATGTTCTTTGTCTACCTCAAAAAATTTTCTAAGATTTTTTCTTGTATCGCTTCTACCAAAACCATCTGCACCTAAAGAGTAGAAGCTTTTATTCATATACGGTCTAATCTGATCAGAATTTAATCTCATATAATCAGAAGCAGCCATAATTGGACCCTCTGATTTTCCTAAACATTTTTCTAAGTGAGATATTTTTGGTTCTTTTTCTGGATTTAAAAGATTATACCTTTCAACTTCCATTCCATTCTTTCTAAGTTCATTGAAACTTGTTACGCTCCAGACCTCGCTGTCGATTTGATAATCTTTTTGTAGAATTTCAGCTGCTGAAATCATCTCTCTAAGAATTGTACCAGAGCCTAATAACTGAATTTTAGTTTTTTTATATTTATCAAATTCTTTTATTTTATACATTCCCTTTAAAATTCCTTCTTCACAACTTTTATCTTTTGGTATTTCTGGATGTGAGTAATTTTCATTCATTGTTGTAATATAATAAAAAATATTTTCATTTTTCTCGTGCATTCTTCTTAAGCCTTCTCTAAAAATTACTGCTAGTTCATAATGAAATGTAGGATCATAGCTAACACAATTCGGAATTGTAGATGCAATTAAATGACTATGTCCATCCTGATGTTGTAACCCTTCCCCAGCAAGCGTCGTTTTGCCAGCTGTAGCACCTATCAAAAAACCTCTAGCCTGACTGTCTCCAGCTGCCCATGCCAGATCTCCAATTCTTTGAAAACCAAACATAGAATAAAAGATATAAATTGGAATCATTTCAATATCATGATTTGTATAAGCAGTTGCAGCTGCTATCCAAGATGACATTGCACCTGCTTCAGTAATTCCTTCTTCTAAAACTTGTCCACTTTTTTCTTCTCGGTATGAACTTAATTGAGCAGCATCTTCAGGTTCATATTTTTGTCCTTCATGTGCATAAATTCCTACCTTTTGAAAAAAACCTTCCATGCCAAATGTTCTTGCCTCGTCAGGAATGATGGGTACTAATCTGGAGGAAATATTTTTATCTCTTAATAAATTGGTAAGCATTCTTACAAGCGCCATGGTTGTAGACATCTCTTTTTCTCCTGAAGAAAGTTTTAAAAAATCAAAAATATCTTTCGATGGAGCTTTAATTGGTTTTGCAAAAGATGATCTTTCTGGTAAAAAACCACCTAATTTCATTCTTCTTTCTTTTATATATTTAATCTCTAGAGATTTTTCATCAGGTTTAAAATATTCAATATTTTTAACCTGCTCGTCGGTTAATGGAACATCAAATCGATCTCTATAATACATAAGGTCATCAACATCTAATTTTTTAGTTTGGTGAGTTGTATTTACACTTTCCCCTGATTTTCCCATTCCGTATCCCTTTATAGTTTTAGCAATTATAACCGTTGGGCTACCTTGGTTTTTTGAGGCTTTTTCGTAAGCTGCAAAAACTTTATGAGGATCATGTCCACCTCTGTTTAATCGCCAAATATCTTTGTCCGATAAACTTGAAACCAATTCAATTGTATCTGGGTGTTTTCCAAAAAATTTTTCTCTAACATAAGCACCGTCTCTAGCTTTCATTGCTTGATATTCACCATCAACAGTCTCATTCATAATTTTAACTAAATTTCCAGTTTTATCATTAGCAATTAATGAATCCCAATATGAGCCCCAAATTACTTTTATAACATTCCAACCAGATCCTCTAAAACTTCCCTCTAATTCTTGAATTATTTTTCCATTTCCTCTAACAGGACCATCTAATCTTTGTAAATTGCAATTAATTACAAATATTAAATTATCTAATTTTTCTCTTGCTGCTAAACCTATTGCTCCCATAGACTCTGGTTCATCCATTTCGCCGTCTCCTAAAAAAACCCAAACTTTTCTTCCTTCGTCTTTGATAAGACCTCTATTAATTAGATATTTCATATATCTTGCTTGGTATATTCCCATCATAGGTCCTAATCCCATAGACACAGTTGGAAATTGCCAAAATTTAGGCATTAACCATGGATGAGGGTATGAAGATAGACCTCCAGGTTTTACCTCTTGTCTAAAACTATCTAATTGTTTTTCATTTAATCTTCCCTCTAAATATGCTCTTGCATACATGCCTGGAGCACTATGACCTTGAAAATAAATTAAATCTCCACCAAATTTATTATTTTTTGCTCTCCAAAAATGATTCATGCCTACATCATACAATGTTGCAGCTGAAGCAAAAGTTCCTATATGTCCACCTAGCTCTGGAAATTTTTTATTTGCTCTAACCACCATAGCGGCTGCATTCCATCTTATTAATGACCGAATTCTTCTTTCAATATTTTGATCTCCATTAGATTTTACTTCAGCCTCTGGAGGAATTGTATTTATATAAGGAGTATTCTGTGTATAAGGTATATTTGCACCTTCTCTATAAGCTTTATTAATAAGTTCTTTTATTAAAAAATGAGCCCTATCATTTCCATCTTTTTCTATAACTGCTGATAGGGAGTCTATCCAATCCTTAGTTTCTGAAGGATCGATGTCATTATTATTAATAACTTGAATTTTAGTTTGCTTATTGTCAAAAGATTTTTTTTCTAAAGATAAATCATTATTTCTATCTGAAATTACGTTTTCTGCTTGTTTAATTATACTTTCTGTATCTTTTGGAATCATTTGTTTTAAAGGTTTATCAGATGATAAAATTCTTAATATTAAATCACCTTTTGATACTTTATCGCCTATTTTAACTTCTACTGTGTCTATCTTTCCTGAAATTGTTGTTGGAATTTCAATACTAGATTTATCGCTCTCAATAGTTATAACTGGATCGTTGATATTTAATTGATCACCAGGTTTTACAAGTACTTCTATTACTTCGACGTGTTCAAATTCACCAATATCAGGAACAAGTAATTTTTCATTCATTGTTTATTAAATGTTTGTATACATCTTTAACTTTTTAAATTTAGTGATATTTTAGCACACTAACAAGGCATTTTTATGCACTCAATTTTAAAATAAAGAGAAATTATAAACTTAATCAATAAATATGATATCTTTGATATAGTAAAAAAATTGTTTAATCATGGACCGCTGGCCAAATTGGATAAGGCGCTCGGCTACGAACCGGGAGACTCCAGATTCGAGTTCTGGGCGGTCCACCAAAAGAGGGATAAAATGTTAGATTGGTTACTAAAAGCTTCGCTACAAAAATCAGTAATATATTTTTTTATTATTGTTTTTATAATTTTATTATTTCTTACTTTTGTATTATAAAAAAATATGTCTAACGAATTTGAACAAATAAGTATTAAAAATGGATTCATGAAACATAATGGAGGGGTACTATTTAGAACAATCTCTGATATAGAATATGAATTTAAATCAATAATTAAAGAAAATCATTTAAATGCTGCGGGTATTACTCATGGAGGATATTTGTCTGCTTTAGTTGATGCTGGATCAGGAACAGCAGCTCATAGAACTGCTGGAGGGGCACCATGTGTTACCATTTCATTAGATCTTAAATTTATTGGATCCTCTGAAATAGGAGATGAAATAATAGGAGTTACAAAAATTTTAAAAAAAACAAATACATTAATATTTTTATTTTGTGAACTGAAGTGTAACAATAAGATAATTACATCTGCATCTGGAGTATGGAAAATTTTAAAAGTAAAACCATCTAAATTGGGTCCTGGTGGTTAATTATTTTATTAATAATTAATTGCTTTAAGGATTTTAACTTAATCTTTTAAAACTTATATTTTTAAGTCTTTTAAATTTTTAAATTGTTTTAAAGCTTCTGGATTAGCTAATGCTTCTTTATTTTTTATACCGTTTCCCTCTATAATATTTCTTACTGCAAGTTCAACTATTTTACCACTTTTTGTTCTTGGAATATCCTTAACCTCAATTATTTTACTTGGAACATGTCTTGGAGATACTTTTGTTTTGATATCTACTTTTATCCTTTTTACTAAATCTTCTGTTAAGTTATGTTTAGAGTGCATTACTACAAATAAAATAACTCTGACGTCATTGTTCCAAGATTGTCCAACGACAATGGACTCTTTTATTTCTTGAAACTTTTCAACCTCTGAATAAATTTCAGCTGTTCCTATCCTAACACCTCCAGGATTTAAAGTTGTGTCTGACCTTCCATGTATAATTAATCCTCTTGTATTTTTTATTTCAGCAAAATCACCATGACGCCAAATATTAGGAAAATAATTAAAATATGCGTCTTTAAATTTCTTATCTTGTTTATCATTCCAAAATTTTGAAGGCATAGATGGAAAAGGATTTTTACAAACTAGTTCGCCTTTTTTATTTTTTAACGGTTTTCCTAATTCACTAAAAATATCAACATCAAGTCCTAATCCTTTGTTCTGAATTTCACCAATATTTACTGATTGATATAAATTGCCTAAAACAAAACATGAAACGATATCTGTACCACCAGAAATAGATGCTAAGTGAACATTATTTTTAATATTCTGATAAACGTACTTGAATCCATCATTTGATAATGGAGAGCCTGTAGAACAAATTGTTTTCAAATATTTAAGTTTATATTTATATTTAAAATTTGGTTTTAATTTTCTCAAAGAATCTATATATTTGGCACTAATTCCAAATAATGTAATCTTTTCATTCTCAGCAATTTTAAGCAATAAATCGTCTTTTTTGAACATTGGCGATCCATCGAAAAGAACAATTGATGCTTTTGAAGACAAAACGCTAACTAACCAATTCCACATCATCCAACCACATGTAGTAAAGTAAAAAACATTGTCACCTTCTTTAATATCACAATGTAATTGATGCTCTTTTTTATGTTGAATTAAAACACCACCAGATTTATGACAAATACATTTTGGCTTTCCAGTAGTTCCACTTGAATAAAGAATAGCAATTTCATGTTCAAAATCATATTTTGTAAAATTAAATATTTGAAGTTTACTCTTTAATAAGTCAGTCCATTTAAATGTTCTAACTTTTTTTAAAGTTTTGCATTTAATAAATTTTTCACTAGGATATTTTATTATAACTACATTCTTAATAGACGGAATTCCTTTAAGAATTTTTGGAAGTCTGTCTATAATATTAATTCTTCTTCCATTATAGAAATACTGATCAGTAATAAAAAGCACTTTAGGTTTTATTTGTGCAAATCTTTCTATAACTCCTTGAACTCCAAAGTCAGGTGAACAAGACGACCATACAGCACCAATAGTACTTGTTGCAATAAATGCCTCAACTGCCTCTATAATATTGGGTGTATAAGCAACAACTCTATCATTTTGCTTAATTTTAATTCTCTTTAAAAATTGTACTATTTTATTTGTATCCTGATTTAATTGAGACCAAGTTCTTATCTCTCTAAAACCATTTTCACTAATGAAAGTTATGGCTTTCTCACTATTATTTTTAGATAATAAATTTTCTCCAAAATTAAGCTTACTATTTGGTAAAAATAAATTTTTATAAAATACTTTTGATTTTTTTATATCTTTCTTGCCTTTAATTCCTTTAATATTTGAAAAATCCCAAAACAAACTCCAAAATTTAGGAGAATTTTTTATAGTCCAATCTAATAATCTCTCATAATTTCTATTAAAATTTATTTTACATCTCTTTGAAATATAGTTTTCAAATGAGAACAAAATAGAATTTTTTTTTTGAAATAAAGATGCTTCCCAAAGTTTTTTGGTCATTTTTTAAATTATTATTATAGAATTAAACTAATTTATGCTAATCTAACTATACATTAACTAAAATGAGAACTTTTTTTCTTACGATTCGGTCATGTTTTAGTCTATTTTTGTTCTTTAACAGCAACAATATCTGGTAGGTAAAAAAAGGTATATACCAAAGATAGATAATGACTAAAAATAAAATTACAGCTGTTTTAGGTCCTACTAATACGGGCAAAACTCATCTTGCAATAGATACTATGCTGTCTTTTGAGTCTGGCATGATTGGTTTTCCTTTAAGATTATTGGCAAGAGAAGTGTATGACAAAGTAATAAAAAAAATAAGTATACACAAAGTAGCTCTAATTACAGGAGAAGAAAAAATTATTCCTAATGATGCCAAATATTTCTTATGTACAGTTGAGTCTATGCCAATCGATAAACACTTAGAGTTTGTAGGAGTTGATGAAATACAAATGTGTGCTGACCACGAACGAGGACATATTTTTACTGACAGACTCCTGAATATAAGAGGTGAAAAGCTTACCATGTTTATGGGCTCAAACACCATAAAAAAAATTATTTCTAGATTAAATGGAGATATAGAGTTCATAAACAGAGAACGTCTATCTAAACTTACTTATGGAGGACACAAAAAAATTTCTAGGATTAATAGAAAAACAGCAATAATAGCATTTTCTGCTGAGGAGGTTTATGCTATTGCTGAATTGATTAGAAGACAAAAAGGGGGTGCCGCTATAGTAATGGGATCCTTAAGTCCTAAAACACGGAATGCTCAAGTAGAGCTTTATCAATCTGGTGATGTTGATTTTTTAGTTGCAACTGATGCTATAGGCATGGGAATTAATATGGATTTAGATCATGTATATTTTTCTAATCTTAAAAAATTTGATGGAAAAAAATTAAGGAAATTAAATATTTCCGAAATAGGTCAAATTGCTGGAAGAGCAGGTAGATATTTAAATGATGGTAATTTTGGTATTACTGGTGATTGTAAAGAGATAACTGCAGAGGATGTTGAACTTATAGAAAGTCATAAGTTTGGGGAGATCAGAACTTTATTTTGGAGAAATTCAAATCTTAATTTTAATAATTCACAAAGTTTAATTAAATCTTTAGAAGAAAGACCCCAAGTGGAATGGCTAAGAAAAATCCATGAATGTGAGGATGAAAGAGCTTTAAAATATTTTTTAAAAGAGAAAAGTTTAATAAATTTTAAATTTGATGAAAAAAAACTCAATATTCTTTGGGAATGTTGTCAAATCCCAGATTTTGTTAAAAAGACTTATGGTAATCACTATGAAGTCATAAGTAATGTTTTTAACTTTTTAGTTGGTGAAAAAGGTCAAATTAGTGACGAATACATGAGATTACAGTTAATAAAATTAGATAAATTAGAGGGAAATGTAGATTCTTTATCAAATAGAATTGCAAATGTAAGAACTTGGTCTTATGTTTCTAATAAAAATAATTGGACAGAAAATCAAAATTATTGGATTGAAAAAACTAAACACTTAGAAGATAGACTTTCAGATAGACTTCATGAGGAGCTTACAAAAACATTTATTGACAAAAGAGCGAGTATTCTTGCAAGAGGTTTAAAACAAGACATGGAATTTAAAACAGAAATATTAGAGGATAATAGTGTAATTATTGATAACCAGTTTATTGGTAGAATTAATGGTCTTAAATTAGAGTTGGATTTAAAAAAAGGAGCATTAGAAACTGATATTAAATCCTTAAAAAAAGCTGCAAGACAAACCATTGGCCCTGAGCTTGAAAAAAGAATTGAAACAATTATTGAGACTAATTTAATAGAGTTAAATGATGATTTTAAAATATATTGGAACAACTATCCAATAGCAAGACTATCCAATGGGAATGATTATCTAAGTCCTAATATTGAGCTAATTATCGATGATGCTATTGATCAAAATCAAAAGCAAAAATTAAATATATTTATTAACAAATGGATAGAAAATAAAATTAATATAGTTCTCAAGAGTCTTATTGATCTTAAAAATCTTAAGGAAAAAAATTCCTCAATTAAAGCTTTGGCCTATCAGTTATATGAGAATAATGGGGTATTAAAAAGAGAGCAAGTATCTGAATATTTAAAATCACTTGGCCAAAATGAAAGAAAAATATTAAGAGAATTGGGTGTTAAATTTGGAAGATACCATGTCTTTTTACATCAATTGATTAAGCCAGAGGCTGTATCGCTGAGAACATTATTATGGAAAAATTTTCATCAAAAGTATTATAAGTTAAAACCACCCACCTTTGGATTGAATTTTTTAGATGATAAAGACAATAAAAATAAAAATTTTATGTTGCTATGTGGATTTGAGAAATTTGATACATTATTTGTTAGAATAGATATACTTGAAAGATTGTTCATGCAAATAATTAATTCAAAAGATAATAAAGAGATAAAAATGATACCTGAAATGTTAAATCTTTTAGGATGTAGTAAAGATAATTTTAAAAAACTTTTACAGAAAATGGGTTATAAAATAATTGATAAAGAAAAAGAAACATTTTTTAAATATATTCCAAATAAACGATTTAACAAAATTATAACTAAGAAAATTTCTAACTCTAATCCATTTAATATATTAAAGGATTTAAACCTCAATTAATTATAATGTTTTTTAAAAATAATAAAAATAAATTGGAAAGTAATTTCTTTATAAAAATATGTGCACTTCTTGTCCATGCAGCTAAAATAGATGAAGAATTCACCATTAAGGAAGAGGGAATAATACAAGAAACTCTTTTAGAATTAGGTTGTCCTAAAAATGATTTATTACCCACGCTTAAACAGGCTATGATTATTGAAGAAGATTCAAATCAAATTTTAGAATTTACAAGAGAAGTGAAAAGTTTATCTGAAAAAGATAAAATCAAAATTGTAGAGTCTTTGTGGTCTATTATTTATTCAAATAAAAATGCTGACGTTTATGAAACAAATTTAATGAGGAGACTAGGTGGTCTTTTATATATTGATGGTAAGACTATGGGAGACATTAAAAATAGAATAAAAGATAAGATTTAAGATGACATATATTGTTAATGATAAATGTATAAAGTGTAAACATACTACCTGTGTTGAGGTTTGCCCTGTCGATTGTTTTTATGAAGGTAAAAATATGCTTGTAATTAAACCTGATGAGTGTATAGATTGTGGCGTTTGTGAGCCAGAATGTCCAGTTGATGCTATCAAAGCTGACACAGAGCCTGGAAGCGAAAAATGGTTAGAGATGAATACTAAATATTCAGAAATCTGGCCAAATATAAATGAAAAAAAAGATCCATTTGCGGATCACGAAAAATATACAGATGAGCAAAATAAGTACGAAAAATATTTTAAAGAAAATCTTTAAAAATGACTCTAAAATAAAAAGTAAAAAAAAGTCAAAATCAAAAATTAAAACTTCAAATTCTTTAAATAAAATAAAATCAAAATCAAAGAAAAGTATAAAAAATAAAACTAAAAGAATTATAAAGAAAAAATCCACAAAAGTTTCTAAAATTAGTAAAGAAAAAAAAACAAATAATCTAAAACTTGAGGCTAAAAATGATAATTTAAGGATTTCAAAAGGTAATGAAATTAAACCTGAAATTAAAAAAGTTAAAAAACAAGAAACAGAAAAAAGAGAATACAAGATTAAAGATTATGTAGTTTATCCTAAACATGGTGTGGGGCAAATAACAGAATTCAAAAAAATCAATATTGGTGGAATAGATGTTGAAACATACGTCATTAAATTTGAAAAAGACAAAGCAAATGGAATGGTTCCTGTTAATAAACAATCTCATCTAAGAGCGCTAGCAACTATTAATCAAGTCAATAAATGTATATCAATACTAAAGAGCAAACCAAAAATTAAAAGATCAATGTGGAGCAGAAGAGCTCAAGAATATGAGGCAAAAATCTCATCAGGAAAAATATATGAATTAGCTGAAGTTGTTAGAGACTTAAATAAAGGTGATGACCTCATGGTAGACCAATCTTACAGTGAAAGACAACTATTTGAAAAAGCTTATGATAGAATTTTGTTAGAATTCCAGATTGTTTTAGATTTATCAATACAGGATACACAGAAAAAATTAGACAAAGCCCTTAAAAGGAATTTAGAGGCTAATAAAGATCAAGCTCAATCTCCTAAAGTTGTGAAAGCAGATTTGCCGGTTGATGAGCCAATTTCTGATACTGAAGATAATCTTGAAGAATAAAAAAAACGCCTCTCATCCAAAATGAAATGAGAAGCGTTTTTTAAAGAATACTAAGTTACTATCTTCTTCTTTTTTTTGCTTTTTTCTTAGCTTTTTTCTTAGCTTTTTTCTTAGTTTTCTTTGCCGCTTTTTTTCTTTTCTTAGGCATCTTTAGCTCCCTTTTTTAGTTATACGAATCAAATTGATTCGTTATTAACTTATTTTTATTTTTTTCTATAACTTATGTCAAATAGTTAATTAGAAGTTAATTTTTAAAAAAATTAATTTTTATTTTTTAATTTAAATAATTTTAATTTTATTAATTTTGTTAATGTTTATGCGGTTTATAATCATTTTAAAAATTACAATTAATAAAGGTTTTCTAATTGGTTTTTATATTTTTGAATAATTTTATATCTTTTTAATTTTAATGTTGGTGTTATCAACCCATTTTCAATTGTAAATTGATCTTTTATAATAAAAAATTTTTTAATTTGTTCTATTTTTGATAAATTTTTATTAATTATTTTTATTTGTTCAAAGATTTTTTCATCTGTAATATCTTCACTTTCTTTTTTTACCAGTAATAATGCAACTAAATATGGTTTATTATCTCCATAAACCAATGCTTGTTCTATAAAATCTATTTTTAATAAATCATTTTCAATTTTTACTGGAGAAATATTGTCTCCCCCAGGAGTAATTAATATATCTTTCTTTCTATCAGTAATTTTTAAATAATTTTTTTCAAAATGGCCGATATCACCAGTGTATAACCAACCATCTTTCAAAACTTTTTTTGTTTCTTCTGCATTATTCCAATAGCCTAACATTACATTTTCTCCTTTAACTAAAATTTCACCGTCACTAGCTATTTTTACTTGATTTCCACTAAATGCAGGTCCTACTGTATCAATTCTTATATCATTTATAGGATTACAACTTACCACTGGAGATGTTTCTGTTAGGCCATATCCTTGCAATGTTGGCAAACCTATAGCATTTAAAAAAATACCTACATCCTCATCTAGCGCTCCACCACCGGATATAAATGTTTTTAAACGTCCTCCAAATTGAGCTTTTATTTTTTTTCTAACCAATTTTTCACAAATCAGGTTTTGTATTTTCTCAAAAGTTTTTAAATTTTCTTTAAATAATATTTTCTTTCCAAGACGTAGCGTTGTTTTAATAAGGTATCTTTTTATACCCCTTGTCTTATTAAAAGATGCATTAATTTTTTGATAAAGATTTTGATAAAATCTTGGAACAGCTGTCATAATATCAGGACAACATTCACCCATATTCTTAATTAACTTATCTATATTTTCGGCATAATTTACTTCTGCACCAATTGCTATCTGAACAAACTGGACAGTATGCTCATAGGAGTGTGAAAGTGGTAGCCAAGTAAGAAATTTTGGTTTCTTCGAAACTAATTCTTCAAGTAATAATAAGGCTCCTTCACAATTGTTTAAAATACCTCCATGGCTCAACATCACTCCTTTTGGATTTCCTTGTGTGCCCGAGGTGTAAATTATACACGCAATATCTTTTCTTGATATTTCTAAATCTAAAAAGTCTCTTTCTTTGAATTTATCATTTTGAAAAATATTTTCGATATTAGTGACATTGTTTTCATTTTTAATTTCTTCAAAAGAAATTATCTTTTTAATAAAGGATTTTTTTTGAATTATGTTTTTAATCTTATTATATTGAGATGCATCTGAAACAATAATTACCGAAGGATTACAATCATTAATTAAATATTCATAATCTCTCTCTAAATATGTTGTATAAGCTGGAACTGTTATGCCTTTTGCTAACATTATAGCTAAATCAGAAATCATCCATTCTGGTCTATTTTCAGAAATTAATAAACATCTATCATTTTTTTCAATTAACAAACTTAAGTCATCAGCTAATTTTAGCACATTTAGGTAAGAATCATTCCAAGTCATTTTTTTACCATTAGGCTTTAATGACTTTAAAAATAATTGCTCGGGGTTTTCTTTTTTATATTGATCATAAAAAAGTTCTAAAAGATTATTCTTTTTGTTTATATTCATAATTTTTGGTGGGCGAAGAGAGAATCGAACTCTCACTTCTTACGAAACACGATTTTGAGTCGTGCGCGTCTACCAGTTCCGCCATTCGCCCTTGGTATTTAATAAATTATATTTAAATAGTATAAGAACTAAATTTATATTAAAACCAAAAAATGTTTCAAACACTCTATAGAAAATGTTTAAATTTAGCTGAACACAAAAATTCCAATTTTTATCTAGGTCTTGTTTCTTTCGTTGAAAGTTCCTTTTTTCCTATTCCACCAGATGTAATGCTTGTTCCCATGGTGATTGCTAAAAAAAAAGCATTTATCAAAATATTCATTATTGCATCCTTATTTTCAGTTTTAGGAGGCGTAATGGGGTACTTAATTGGATATTTTTTTTTTGATTTAGGAATATATGTAATTGAATTTTATGGCTATGAAAAAAAAGTAGAAAATCTGAAACTTAGCATGGCAGAGGGGAGTAATTTTCTTGTATGGTTAAGTATTCTGTTTTTAGCTGGCTTTACTCCCTTACCATATAAAGTCTTTACTATTACAAGTGGTATGATTGGTTTTAATCTACTAATTTTTATAATTGTAAGTCTAATTTCAAGAAGTCTTAGATTTTTTATTGTCGCATATTTATCTTATAAATTTGGTGAATTATTTACAGAGTACATGAATAAGCATGGATCAAAATGGTTTTCCATTATTGGAATTTTAATAGTAATAATATTTATAATTGCTTATTTATTTTTAAAAATATAATGATTAAAAATAACAAAAATTTCATAATCAAATTTATTTTTTTAATTAGTATTGTGGCTTTATTGTTTGCATACTTTGTAGAATATATTTTAGGTTATCAACCATGCAATCTCTGTTTGTTAGAAAGAATCCCATACATAGTAGCTATAGTAGTAATTTTACTGAGTTATAAATTTAATCATTTTGAAAAAAAATCAATTTTATTACTTACAATTGTGTTTTTGGTTGCGACCATATTGTCATTATACCATTTAGGAATCGAAAAAGGTTTTATTGAAGAGTCTTTTGTTTGTAATCTTAAAAGTAGCATGAATTTATTATCAAAAGATGAAATTTTGAAACAGTTACAAACAAAAAATATTAGCTGTAAAGATGTAACATTTACAATCTTTGGATTGTCGCTTACAAGTTATAATATTATAATTTCGTTATTAATAACTTATAGTACAATAAGAATTTATTTAGATTATGACAAAAATTGATAAAAAAAAAATTGAAGAATTTATAAGGGTTGATCATGCAGGAGAGCGTGGTGCAGTAAAAATTTATGAGGGTCAATTACTTGCGTTAAATACTTTTGTTAAAAATGATGATTTAAAAAAAGTAATTGAAGAAATGAAAGTACATGAAGTTGAACATTGTGAATTTTTTGAAAAAGAAATAAATAAAAGAAATATAGCACCAACAAAATTTTTGCCTTTATGGGACTTGTTAGGAGTGGGACTAGGTTTTGGTTCTACTTTGCTTGGAAAAAAAGCTGCTATGCTATGTACAGCTTCAGTTGAAGAAGTAATTGACAAACATTATTTAGATCAAATAAAAAAGTTAGATAAAAATGAATCAGAATTAAAAAAAAAGATTACTAAATTTAGAGAAGATGAGTTACTTCATAAAGATATAGCATATGAAAAAGGTGCAACTAAAAAAGGAGTGTATTTATTATTGGATAAAATAATTAAAACTGGATCAAAAATTGCAATAAATATTTCAGAAAAAATTTAAGACTCTAGTTCAACATCCCAATATAAATAGTCCATCCAACTTTTATGCAAATAATTAGGTGGAAAGTTTTTTCCATTTTTATGTAAGTCTTCAGTTGAAGGGCGATATGGGTATTGATTAAGTTTCAAGCCTGAATTTTTTAGCAATTTTCCACCTTTTTTAACATTACAAACTGAGCATGCTGTAACTACATTATCCCAATTTGTCTCTCCTCCTTTTGATCTAGGTAATAAATGGTCAAATGTAAGCTCTTCATTACTTCCACAATATTGGCATGAGAACTTGTCTCTTAAAAAAACATTAAATCTTGTGAAGCTAGGTTTGGTCTGAGGAATAATGTAGTCTTTTAGTGCTATTACGCTTGGCAATTTCATATTAAAAGATGGACTTCTAATTGTTCTATCATAATTGCTAACTATAATTACACGATCAAGAAAAACAGATTTCACAGTATCTTGCCATGACCATAAAGATAATGGATAATAACTTAGCGGTCTGTAGTCTGCATTAAGAACCAAAGCTGGACATTTTTCTAATGAAACATTTTGTTCTGTAAAACTATTCATAATATTATTTTTAGCTTAGTTAGACAACTTTATCAACATTAACTGATATTAAATTTTTTTTAAAATAAAATTCAAAGCTTTACTTGACGCTTCAATAGGAATGTGATGATCACAATTTTTAATTAAAAATGTCTTAACTGAAACATTATTTCTTATTAAAAAATCTTCAGCTTCTAAAAGATGCGTCGAAGGTACTACTTGATCAGCTTCACCATGTATAAGAAGAGTATTAGTACGATTTTTCATTCTATTTTTTAAATCGTTTTTATTTATTATTTTTCCAGAAAATCCAACGATACAACAAAAGTTCTCTTCAACCGTAAGTCCAACATTTAATGACATCATGCATCCTTGACTAAAACCAGACAAGCATATCTGACTATTTGATAAATTGAATTCAAATTTAATTTCTTCAATAAATTTCTTAATAACATTTTCACTTTTAATTGTTTGTTTAAGAATATAATCTGGATCCTCTTTTGTTAAGTCAAACCATTGATAACCTGATGAATTGATCATACAAGTTTCATGTCCATCTGGACAGATAAATACAGTATTAGGCATATGTCTTTTCCAATTTAAAGATAAAGCACTTATATCCTTACCATCTCCACCATATCCATGAAGTAAAATAATAGCATTTTGTATTTTCATACCATTTTCCGGTTTAATAATTTGAGTATTTAGGCAAAATGTCATATTCAATTAATTATGTTTTTTATTTTAACAAAACACTTTACAATAATTAAATGGTAACAGGAACAATTGTTAAAATTATTTCTATTGTATTTTTAATAATAGTTGGAATTGTTTTAATTTTAGGGATAGGAACTCTTTTTAAAGGAGGTGAAACTAGTAAAAAATATTCAAATAAATTAATGCAATTAAGAATAATTTTTCAATTTATCGCAATCTTAGCTTTAGTCGGTTTTGCCTATTTTTTTAAAGATTAGTTATAATTCTTTATCCAATTAATAAAATTTTTATCCTCAAAATTGATAGACCCTATAATTCTTGCAAATTCTTGACCATTTTTATTAAATAAGATTGATGTTGGTACGCCTCTTAATGAAAATTTTTTAGCTAAGGTTGTGGGAGGGTCAAAATAGGGATCAAGGTTTTCAATATCTAGGTCTATAAAAAATTTATTAATCTTCTCTAAATTTTCTTTACCAATATTAATTGGAAATATCTTTAGTTTATTTAATTTAGGATTGACTTGAAGATTGCTTAGTGATGGCATTTCTTCTTTACAAGGTTCACACCATGTTGCCCAAAAATTTAATATCAATAAGTTACCCTCTAAATCATTAATATTAATTTTTTCATCTTTTTTGTCTAAAAAAATCACGTTATCGTATGTTTTTGGTACTTTGTGGATTACAATATTTGTAATTCCAGATATTTCATCGGCTAAAACATTTGTTATCAAAAAAGTAAATAATAATAAAAATCTCATATTAAATAGGTATAATTAAATATCATGACAAAAAATAAAAACAACCAAGCAATATGGAGCAGTCGTATTAAAAAAAAGACATCTAGTTTGTTCCAAAAAGTTGGAAACTCAATAAACATAGATAAAAGACTTTACAAGGAAGATATCAGTGGTTCTATTGCACATGTGGAAATGCTTTTTAAACAAAAAATTATTTCTTTCAAAATTAAAAATAAAATTATTTATGGTCTGAATAAAATAAATAAAGAAATTATAAATAATAAATTTGAATTCAATATAGAGTATGAAGATATCCATATGAATATTGAAAGAAGACTTTTTCAAATTATTGGGGAAGAAGCTGGATATGTACATACGGCTAGATCAAGAAATGATCAAGTTATTACTGATTTTAAGATGTGGATGAAAACCGCAACTAAAGAAATAAATATTAATATTGATAAAGTTATAAAGAGTACAATAATTTTAGCTGAAAAGAATATAAAAACTATTATGCCAGGTTTTACTCATTTAAAAAATGCACAGGCTATTTCATTTGCTCATTATCTTATGTCTTATGTTGAGATGTTTAATAGAGATAAAAAAAGATTTTTAAACAACTTAGATAGTTTAGATGAAAATCCATTAGGAGTTGCTGCTTTAGCAGGGACATCTTTTAATATAGATAGAAATTATACAACAAAAAAACTTGGATTTAATAGACCAACTAATAATTCAATAGATACAATCTCTGATAGAGACTTTGTATTAGACTTTTTGTATGCCACATCTATATGCTCAATGCATATGTCTCGAATTGCAGAAGAACTTATCATCTGGAATTCTGATGGATTTAATTTGATAAATCTTTCTGATAAAATTGTAACAGGATCATCAATAATGCCTCAAAAGAAAAATCCAGATCTTCTAGAATACTTACGTGGCAAAACAGGTAATTTTTATGGAAATTTATTTTCTATGCTTACAATATTAAAAGGTTTGCCTTTATCCTATTTTAAAGATTTACAAGATGATAAAAAAATTGTTTTTGAGTCAAATGATAACCTCAACAATTGTCTAAAAATATTTGATGAAGTGCTAAAAAATTCTAATCCTAATAAGATAAAAATGTTAGAACTTGCAAATAATGGATTTATAACTGCGACTGATCTAGCTGATTATCTTGTTAAAAATCATTCAATGTCTTTTAGAAAAGCTTACCAAAAAACTTCAGCTATAGTTAATTTTGCTGAGAAAAGAAAAAAAAAATTAAACCAATTGACTTTGGAAGAGTTAAAAAAAATTGAACCAAAACTCAAAGATGATGTTTTAAAAGTATTTGATCTAGGTAACTCTATAAGCTCAAAAATTTCTTATGGTGGAACTTCTTTTGATAATATTAAAAAAATGATAATTAAATATAAAAAGAAATGATAAATAAAATTACCTTGGTTATTTTCTTATGTTGTACGTTAGTTTCTTGTGGAAAGAAGGGTGATCCTGAATATAAAGATCCTGAAAAAAAAGTAAAAACACAAACACTTCTAATTTACATGGTATAATGAAATATATAAATAATAAACTTAGTATTGAAAAAATAAATTTTCAAAAAATTGCAAATAAATTTGAAACACCTTTTTATTCATACTCATATTCAAAATTAAAAGAAAATATAAATAATTTTAAAAATAGTTTTAAATCTTTTTCACCATTAATTTGCTTTGCTGTTAAATCAAATACAAATTTAAATATAATAAAAGAAATCAAAAAATTAGGATTGGGAGCCGATGTTGTTTCACAAGGCGAACTAATGATGGCTTTAAAAGCTGGAATAAATCCTAATAAAATTGTTTTTTCTGGTGTTGGGAAGACATCGAATGAAATAAGCTTTGCAATTGAAAAAAAAATTCTACTTATTAATGCTGAATCTTTAAGCGAAGTAAAAGAAATAAATAGAATAGCAAAATTTAAGAATAGAAAAGTAAATATTGGTGTAAGACTAAATCCTGACACAGATGCTAAAACTTTAATTCAAATTTCTACTGGTAAAAAAGAAAATAAATTTGGAGTTAATAAAAGTATACTTTATGAAATCATTAATTATTGTAATAATTCAAACAATATCAATTTAAAATGTCTAAGTGTTCATATTGGTAGTCAAATTTTAGATTACAAGCCATATGAAAAAATGCTTAAGACTGTGAGTCAAATTTTAAGTAAAACTGATCACTCATTTGAGTATATAGATTTGGGTGGAGGTATGGGTATAACTTATTCTAATAAAAACAAAAAACTTAATTATAAAAAATATAATACTGCGATTCTTAGGTTCCTTAAAATTCATAAGGTTAAAATTATATTTGAACCAGGTAGATCAATTATTGGAAATACTGGAACTTTAGTAACTAAAATAATTTATATTAAAGAGAGTGGCAAAAAAGATTTTATTATTTTAGATGCTGCAATGAATGATTTAATGAGACCTGCTTTGTACGGGGCATTTCATAAAACTTTACCTGTAATAAAATCATACAAAATATCAAAAAAAATTTATGAATTTGTAGGTCCTATTTGTGAAAGTACTGACAAATTTATTACCTTAAAAAGATTTCAAAAATTGAAAGAAAAAGATTTAATTGCAATATGTGATGTGGGGGCTTATGGAATGTCACTAAGTTCAAATTATAATCTTAGACCTAAACTATTAGAGTTATTAATTAAAGGATCAAAAATTATAGTAATTAGAAAAAGACAAAATTATAAAGAATTAATCTAGTTTTGATACAAATGATAAGAAATTTTTTATTTTCATTATTATTTTTTTCTGGAATTATTTTTATATCAGTGATTTTTTTACCCTCGTTGTTCTTACCTAAACAAATTGTGATGTTCGGGGGGAAATTAATGGGTAAATGGGCAGGTTTCTGCTTAAACCTTATACTATCAGTTAAAATCTTAATTAAAGGTAGGGAGAATATTATAAGTGATAAAAAATTCTTTATAGCAGCTTCTCATCAGTCAATGTTTGAAACTTTTTATTTACAAACAATATTTAGTTCACCTGTATTTATTCTAAAAAAAGAGTTGTTACTAATTCCCATATTCGGTTGGTATTTAAAAAAAATAGGCTCAATATCAATTAAAAGAAATAGAGTTACAAAAGATAATATGGGTTTTCTCAGTGGAATCTCACAAATAATTAATAAATCAAAAAGGCCTTTGATTATATTTCCACAAGGAACTAGAGTTCTTCCAGAAGAAAGACCACCTTTTAAAAAAGGTGCATCAAGAATATACGAAAACCTTAATATTATATGCCAGCCAATTGCAATTAATTCTGGATATGTTTGGCCTAAACAAGGTTTGAAAAGTCAAAATAAAACTATAACTATCTCTATTTTAAAACCAATCCCAGCAGGGTTATCAAAAGAAAATTTCATAAAAATTTTAGAAGAAAATATATATACAGAGTTAGACTTAATGAACTAACCTTTCATGGGCATCACTACATATATACTATCAAAATCACCTGGATCTTTAATTAAAGCTGGTGAGCCCGTGTCATTAAAAAAAATTTCGATCCTTTCTCCGTCTAATTGTGATGCTACATCAATTAGATATCTTGAATTAAAACTAATTTCTAACTCATGGTCAAATTTAACATTTAGAGTTTCCTTGCCATCACCACTATTAGTATTATTAACTGAAAGATCTAATTGATCCTTTAATAAATTGAATTTTACACCATCTTTTTTATCTAGGGACACAGATGCAACTCTATCAACAGAATTTTGAAATAATTTTAAGTCTACCTCAAGTTTTTTTTGATTATTTTTTGGTATTACCTGTATATAGTTTGGAAATTTTCCATCTATAAGTTTTGAAATTAATATACTATTATCTAATTCAAACTTTATTTTAGATCTGATATTAGAAATTTTTACATTTCCATCATAATTATCAAGTAATGAACATAATTGAAAAATAGTTTTTTTGGGTAGTATGATAGGTTCAAATTCAATTTTCTGTTCTAGTCTAATTTTAGAAATAGACATTCTATGACTATCAGTTGCTACAGCTGTTAAATAATTCTTTTCATCAACTTCTGTTTGGTGGAGATAAATACCACTTAAATAATGCCTAGTTTCATCATTAGAAACTGAAAATTTACATTTATTTAGTAATTTTAAAAGTTGTTTAGATTTTATAACAAATTGATTTTGATTAAAGTTTTCATCTGTTAGTGGAAATTCTGATGAACTTAAGCAATTTAATTTAAAAATAGATTTTTCAGACTCAACTTGTAATTTACTGATATCTGATAAAGAAAAATTGATTTTTTTACCTGGAGAAAGTTTTCGAATAATGTCATACATTATTGATGCTGTAGTTGTTGTTTTGCCCTCTTCTAATACCTCCACATTATTCAAATGATGAATGAATATTAAATCTAAATCTGTAGCTGTAATAGTTAAATTAGATCCATTTGCGTCTAATAAAATGTTTGACAATATTTGAAGCGTACTTCTTTTATCAATTACTCCTTGACAATAATTTAAGGCTAATTGAATGTCTTGTTGATTAACGTTAAATTTCATTATCTTTATTATTGTACAAAATTTGGTTTTTTAAATAATTGATATTATCAGTCATTTCAGAATTTTTTTCCTTTAGTTTTTCAATTGTTTTAACAGAATGAATTATAGTCGTATGATCTCTGTTAGAAAATTCTCGTCCTATTTCAGGTAAGGATTTAGAAGTTAAAATTTTAGTTAAATATATAGCTGTTTGTCTTGGCCTCACAAGATATCGTGATCTTCTAGATGATAACATTTCATTTTTACTAATTTTAAAAAATTTACAAACTATAGTTTGTATTTTATCTATAGTTACCTTGTTTTCTCCAAAATTTAGTAAATCTTTTAGAACAACTTTTGTCTCAGATAGATTTGGCACCTTGTTATATATTCTTGAAAATGAGACCACTCTATTAATCGCTCCAACCAGTTCTCTTACACTTGCAGTTATTTCATTACTTATAAAATCCTGTATTTCTTTAGATACCTGTATTTGATCAGAATATAAGTTGTTTAATTCATCATTTTTTTTTTCAACAATTTTTTTTCTAAGTTCATAATCTGGTTTCTGAATATCAACAACTAAACCACCAGAAAACCTAGATCTAATTCTTTCTTGAATTCTTAATAATTTATTTGGAGCTCTATCAGCCGAAACTATTATTTGTGAACCTTTATCTAACAAAGCATTAAAAGTATGAAAGAATTCCTCTTGCATTGCTTCCTTACCACTAATAAATTGAATATCATCAATTAATAAAATATCAGTGTTTCTAAAATATTCTTTAAATTTGACCATATCATTTGATTTTATTGATTTAACAAATTGATACATAAAGCGTTCTGCAGATATAAACATTACTTTATGGTCTTTTTTTAATTCAAGCCCAATTGAATTTAAAAGATGGGTTTTACCCATGCCAACACCTCCATAAATATAAAGGGGATTATAATGAGATATATTTTCTGAAACTTTTAAAGATGCTTCATAAGCAAGTTTATTACTTGAGCCAGTTATAAAATTATCAAATCTTTTATTTGGATCGATCCTGTTGTATTGAAGGTAAGAGTCTTTTATGAAAGAAACATTTTCACTTTTGTCTAAAGATTTTTTAGCTTCATCAATTTCTTTTGGATCAAAATCTTGATCAATTATTTTGAATTCTATCCTAATGATGTCTTTTTTATAAACTTTTATTATTTGGACAATTTGATCTAGGTATCTTGATGTTATCCAATCTCTAATAAATCTAGTTGGAACTGATAATAGTAGATAATTATTAAATTCTTCTATGAAAGAAATCTTTTTAAGCCAGCTTTCATATACATCTAATCCTAATTTATTTTTCATTTCAGATTTAATCAAATCCCAATCAAAATTATTAGGGCTTAAATTGTTTAAATCTTTAGTATTTTTTGGTTTGTTCATAATTTTGCAGAAAATCCCAGTTAGGACTTTTTATAAAATTTTGCAACAACATTATAAAAAAAAATAAAATCTATGATTGTAGTTTCTAATGCAAAATGACTTAATTAATTTTTTAATTATTAAGAAAATAAAATTATTAATTGAATCAAACTCAGATTGAATCATTCATAGATTGTACTAAATTTTACCAATAATTTACTAAATCTAAATATAGTAAAAAAGAAATAATTGATAATATATGATGTGAAATTTTAAATCTAAAATGTCCAGCTGTATTTAATCTAGCGTTTAAATTGTAGAAATTTTCTTTGTTATTCTTGAAACGTTTCTTGAAGCATTTTGTCTCTTAATTAAACCTGTTTTAGAAATTTTCATTAGTTCTGAATTTAATTTAGGTAAAAACTTCAGTGCTTCATCTTTTTTTTTATCCTCTATAAGTAGATTCATTTTCTTAAGAGCGTTTTTAAATCTACTTTTTCTTGCTTTATTAACAGCAGTTTGCCTAGTTATTTTTCTAATTCTCTTAATTGCAGATTTTGTATTTGCCATATTGGCAGGGGTATAGCTTGGGAACTTATGGTGGTCAATAAAATAATTAATTATTTTTGACAAAATTTGCAAAAAAAAGTTGATCTATTAGAAATTATCTTTTTTTTAATCAGACAAGAACAGCCTGTGTTTTTACAAATTCTACCTGCTTGTTGGTAAACTTTGAATTCATTTTGAAATCCTCCCTTTAGTCCAGAAGAATCTTTGAAGTCTCTAATACTAGATCCCCCTCTAGAAATAGCTCTTAAAAGAACTTTTTTAGAATTTTTTATAATTTTTTTACACTCTTTTTTACTTAATAACTTTGCTTTTTTAAAGGGATTTATTTTACTTAAAAACAAAATTTCACTGGCGTAAATATTACCTATCCCAGATACAAATTTTTGATCTAATAAAAAATTTTTTATATCTTTATTTTTACCATAAAAAAAATTATGAACATAATTTAAATTAAAACTCGACTCAAATGGTTCTGGCCCATAGGTGTTAATTTTTTTTTTAAGTTCTAAACTATTTTTAATAATTTGAAAAAAACCAAATCTCCTTGGGTCATTATAGACAACCTTAAAATTATCAAAAATTAATTCTACATGATTATGTTTTTTTGGTAAAATAGGTAGACTATAAAAGCTAGTATTAGTCATTTTTTTTTTTGTTTTGTTTTTTAACACATGTATGGTTCCAGACATGCCTAAATGAATTAAACAGTAAGATCTTTTTGGTAGATGTATTATTAAATATTTAGAAAATCTTCCAACTTTAATTATTTTTTTATTTTCTAAATAATCAATTAAATTTAAAGGAATTTTAAATCTTAAATTTCTATTTCGAATTATTACCTTTTTAACCTTTTTTTGTTTGATTATTTTATTTAATGACTGTCTAACAATTTCTACTTCTGGTAATTCTGGCATTTCACACTATATTAAATATATAAATTTTTTTTATGCAACAATATCTCCAAAATAAAAAAGGGCTAGTACAGAACGTATTTAATCAAGTGTACGATAAATATGACATAATGAATGACCTTATGTCACTTGGGGTCCATAGATTTTGGAAAAAAAGTTTAATTAATATGATGAATCCATCAACAAATAGTAAATTAGTAGATGTTGCTTGTGGTACAGGCGATATAGGTAAGCTTTTTTTAGATAATACTAATAAGAATGGAGAAATTGTTTGTGTCGACCCTAACCAAGGAATGATTGATCAGGGTAAACAAAAATTGTTAAATTATAAAAATATTAAATGGATAAACTCATCAGCTGAAAAATTACCTTTAGAAAATAATATATTTGATTTTTATACTATTGGATTTGGTCTACGAAATACAAAAGATTTAGAAAAAACTTTGTCTGAAGCTTATAGAATATTAAAACCAGGTGGCCGTTTTTTTTGTCTTGAATTTTCAAAAATTCAAAACTCAAATCTAGATTTTATTTATAAAAATTATTCAAAATTAATTCCAATTATAGGGAAATTTGTTGTTGGTGAAAAAGAGCCATATGAATATTTAGTAAAAAGTATTAAAGAATTTATTAATCAAGAAGAATTAATTGACCTAATGGAAAAAAATAATTTTCAAAAATGTTCGTATAGAAACTTTACTGGTGGAGTTGTTTCGATTCATAGTGGATGGAAAATTTAATGATAAAAAAATTTATTACTTTATTTAAGTTAGCTCGAAAAATTGCAAAATCAGATATTTTAAACATTTCCTCAAAGTTTAAAAAACCTCCCCTAGTATTAATAATATTATTTCAGCTTTTATCATTTTCATTATCAAAAAAAGAACTTAATAACATTGATAAAAATGAAGGTGAAAGATTATCAAGTTCATTGGAGTCTATGGGTACAACATTTATTAAACTCGGACAATTTCTGGCAACAAGACCAGATATTATAGGCGAAGAACTGTCATCAAAATTAGAAAATCTTCAAGATCGATTACCAGCTTTTTCTACCAGCAAAGCAAAAGAAATAATTAAAAATGATTTAGGTATTGATACTTATAATTCTATAATTGACCTAAGCGAACCTATTGCTGCTGCTTCAATTGCTCAAGTTCATAAAGCTAAAATAAATGATAACGGAACAATTAAGGATGTGGCTATTAAAATTTTGAGGCCAGACATAAAAAAAATTTTTAACGAAGAAATAGATGCAATGATGTTATTTGCTTTCATTATTGAGTCCTTTTTAAAAAAAACTAAGAGATTAAAACTAGTAGAAGTAGTGTTTTTGTTAAAAGAAATTACTAATCTTGAGATGGATTTAAGATTTGAAGCTGCGGCAGCTAATGAATATTCAGAGAATACTAAGAACGATGCAGGATTTATGGTTCCTCAAATCTATTGGAATTTTACGAGTGAAAATGTGATGACTTTAGATTGGATAGATGGTGTTTCAATTCGAGAGACCAACGAATTAAAGAATAGAAACTTAGATACTAATAAAATTGCTGAGGATGTAATTCAACATTTCTTAAGACATGCTGTCCGAGATGGTTTTTTTCATGCGGACATGCATCAAGGAAACATTTTTATCAATAAGAGTGGTCAAATAGTGCCAATAGATTTTGGAATAATGGGTAGGTTAGATAAAGTGAGTAAGAGATTTTTAGCTGAAATTTTGTTTGGTTTTATCCAAAGAGATTATAAAAAAGTTGCAGAAGTTCACTTAGCGGCTGGACTTGTTCCAAATAACGTACCTTTAGATGACTTAGCGCAAGCTTTAAGGTCTATTGGTGAACCTATATTTGGTCAAGCCGTAAAGGACATTTCTGGAGGTAAATTGTTAAAACAATTGTTTGATGTCACAGAAAAATTTAATATGCAAACTCAACCACAGTTGTTAATGTTACAAAAAACTATGGTTGTTGTAGAAGGTGTGGCAAGAAAATTAAACCCAAACACAAATATTTGGACAACTTCTAAACCTGTCTTAGAAAGTTGGTTAAAAGAAACAAAAGATCCTATTAATAATTTTAATGAAACGATTAAAAATACGTCTGAGGTTATTAAAAGATTGCCTGAGTTTCCTGAAATAATGGATAAAGCTAACCAAGCGCTAACATTTTTAGCAAGCGGACAAATTCCTCAAAATTCTAATTCTTATACTGCATTAAATACAAAAAAATCTGAAATGATTGCTTTTAGAAATCAATCTATTATTGGTTTATTAAGTCTTGTAATTTTTGGACTATTGGTATTCTAATCCTGTTAATGAAAAATCTTTTAAATAAAAAAATCCTACTTGTAATATGTGGTGGAATTTCAGCATACAAAAGCCTTGAAATAATAAGATTTTTAAAAAAAAATGGAGCAGAAATTAAAACTATTTTAACTTCTAGTGCTAAAGAATTTATTACTCCCCTCTCTGTTGCTTCTCTTTCGCAGGGCAAGGTTTATAGCGATTTGTTTAATGTTGAAAATGAAACTGAAATGGATCATATTGCACTCTCTAGATGGGCTGATGTAATATTGGTAGCTCCTGGAACTGCTAATACAATTTCTAAATTAGCCCAAGGCACAACTGATGATTTAGCATCAACTGTATTACTTGCATCAGACAAAGACGTTTATTTAGCTCCAGCAATGAATGTAAGAATGTGGGAACATCCATCTACAAAAAAAAACTTAGATATATTGCAAAATATTGATTACAGAATTATTGGGCCAGAAATTGGAGATATGGCTTGTGGTGAATATGGAGAAGGTAAAATGTCTGATCCATTAATAATAGTCAAAGAAATTGATAATTATTTTTTTAAACAAAAAAATAACAAAAAATTTAAAGCATTAGTGACGGCAGGTCCAACAAATGAACATATTGATCCTGTTAGATTTATTACAAATAAATCGAGTGGAAAGCAAGGTTATGAAATAGCTAAATCTTTATTTAAAAAGGGTTTTGACACTACATTGATCTCAGGACCTACAAATTTAAAAATTAGGGAAGATATAAAATTAATTAAAGTTGAAACTGCAGATGATATGTTAATTGCCACTCAACAAAACTTGGGTGTAGATGTAGCAATATTTTCAGCAGCAGTAGCCGATTTCAAAATTAATAAAAAATATGAAAAAAAAATTGAAAAAAAAGACGTAATTAATTTAAAATTTGAAAAGACTGTAGATATTTTAAATTATGTATCTAACCATAATTATATGAGACCAAATTTAGTAATAGGTTTTGCTGCAGAAACTGATGATGTTGAAAATAATGCTAAAAAAAAATTAAATAATAAAAATTGTGATTGGATTATTTCAAATGATGTTTCTAACAAAGAAATAGGATTTAATTCAGATTTTAATGAAGTTATTATTCATTATAAGGATAAAAATATGAAGAAAGAAAAACTTACTTATAAAAAAAAATCTGAAATATCTGATGAAATAGTTGATAGAATAATTGATCAATTAAATTAATGACGAAAGTTCTTATAAAAAAATTAGACTCATCAGTAGAACTTCCAATTTATAAAACAAAAGGTGCTTCAGGGATGGATTTAATGGCATTTCTTAAAAAACCTTTAAATATAAAACCTAATACATCGAGCTTGATTCCAACTGGTATTTCTGTTGCTTTTCCATCTGAATTTGAAATTCAAATAAGACCAAGATCTGGTTTAGCGGCAAAAAATAATATTAGTGTTTTAAATACACCTGGTACAATTGATAGTGATTATAGAGGTGAGATTAAAGTTATACTTTATAATCATGGAAATACTGATTTTTTAATAAATAATAAAGACAGAATTGCTCAAATGATCTTAGCACCAGTAAACAAAATGGATTTGGAAGAAACTGATGTACTTCCAGATACGATTAGAGGAGATGGTGGGTTTGGTTCAACTGGAAAATGAATTCAAAATTAAATAATAACCAAATTGAGAGATACTCAAGGCAAATCATTTTAAAAAATATTGGAATTTTAGGACAAAAAAAGATAATCCAATCTAAAGTTTTAATTGTTGGTATGGGCGGATTAGGATGTCCAGCAGCAGAACTTTTAACAAGGGCAGGTGTGGGAACAATAGGAATTGTTGATATAGATAAAGTTGATCTATCAAATATTCATCGTCAAAGCCTTTTTGACATTCAAGATTTAAAAAAATTTAAAGTTTTTGTGGCAAAAAAAAAGTTAAAAAAAATTAATTCAAAAACAAAAGTGGATTGTTATAAAATATTACTTAATAAACATAATTGTAGCAAAATAATCAAGAAATATGATTATATTATAGATGGTACTGACAATTTTGAAACTAAATTTTTAATAAATGATTTTTGTAAATCATTGAAGAAATTTCTGGTAACAGGAGCTATAAGTAAATTTGATGGACAAATTTTTACTTTCGATTTTCAAGATCAAAAGACTCCATGTATTAGAAATTTTTTTCAGGAAGATACTATTTCAGATGAAATATTAAATTGCGAACATGAGGGAATACTAGGAACGGTTGCTGGGATTATTGGTAGTATGCAAGCAAACGAAATTCTAAAAAAGATATTAAAAATAGGCAAAGATCTAAATAGTCATATTCTAATAATAGATTTGCTTAATTTAAACTTTAGGAAGGTGAAATTTATTAAGAGAAGATAATAATAATAAATTATGCGAGAATTTTATATATTATTTTTTACAGTATTCTTATTATCCTCTAGTTTAGCTGAAGAGACATTTCTTTCTTTAAAAAAGAATAAAGTGAATGTTCGTTACGGTCCAAGTTTTGATTCAGATATAAAATATATTTACAACAAAATTAATTTACCAGTAAAGCAAATTGATAAAAAAGAAAATTTTAGAAGAATAATTGATTTTAAAAATAATAGTGGATGGATCCATATCTCTCAATTAAAAAAAAATAGCTCTGTAATAGCAAAAAAAGAAATAATTTTATTTGCAAATCCTACTTTGTTTTCAAAACCAGTCGCGCTAATTAAAAAAGGTAAGCTTTTAATAATAGAAAAATGCCAAAAAAAATGGTGTCAAATAGTATCTGATACTTATGAAGGATGGATAATAAACAAGGATATATGGGGATCTTATTAATTAAAATCTGAAGATAGTGAATTAATGTTTTCTAGTCCCAATTTCGTAGTGTGAAAATATTCTCTGTGATTTATACCAAGTTCAACATTTGCTCCATCTGATTTAAACTTTTGAATTTGTTCGTCTGTAAATTTAAAATGAATAAATTGAACTGATGAAGCTTTACCATTTGAGGAAGTCCTATCAACATCTTCTTCTGGGGAAGCCATTATAGTATCTCCATCAACATTTATAAAAACTTTATCCTCAATTCCTCCAACTTTATTAAGAAATGATGCTCTAGATACTGGGTTGTCTATCTCGAACATCAAAGTTGCCGTTAATTCTTTACCATTCGGTACTAATGGATTATAAGCTGCTAATTCATCTCTAAGCTGTTCGTCTCCCCCTTTTTCAATATAAAGCATTTCTTGAACTTGAGCTAACATTGTTTCAAAACTTTCAAAATAAAAAGTTGCATAAGGACCAAGTTCAATTCTTCTATCTTTCTTGAAGTTAACAATATTCTTTCTTAATTCTTTTCTATTTTTAATATAAACATCCATTGGCATGATGTCTTCTTTTCGAATTTGTTTTTCATCTTTACTCATTATTATAATCTATAACTTTTTGCGAGTAACTCTATGGGATGTAGTGCCTCATCATTAGAAATATTAGTGTCTTGTTCTAATTGTTTCAAATGTTTTCCTGCAAGAGGACAATCTGATGCCATATACTTATTATTTTTATTTTTAATTTGTCTAGCTGTGGGTCTTCCTACTTTATTTGCTAAATGATGTGTCTCCTTCATAACACCAAAAGTTCCGCCATGACCTGCGCATCTTTCAACTACATCTATTTTAATATCGGGAATTAATTTTAACATATCTCTAGCTTTATTGCCCATATTTTGGGCTCTTGCATGACAAGCATGATGTACTGTTACACCACCATCAATTGCTTCTAACCCATCAACTAAACCCTCATTTTTAGATATATCAACAATATATTCATCAATATCCATCACATTTATAGATAATCTTTTTATATCATCATTATTTGGAAGTAATAAGGGCCATTCAAACTTAAGCATTAAACCACAGCTTGCTGTTAAAGTTATAATTTTGTACCCCTTGTTTACCCATTCTAGCAAATCTTTTGATATTTTTTTTGCTTGTTCAACTACCTTTGGTAGGTCTGCTTGTTCCAAAAAAGGCATCCCACAGCATCCAGGATAAGCTTCCTGTACCTCGACACCATTTTTTTTCAAAACTTTTAAAGCTGCTACGCCTGTATTTTTTTTATTAAAATTAACAAAACAAGTTGTGTATATAACAACTTTTCTATTTTTTTGAGAAGTTTCAAAATTAATCTTATCTCTATTTTTTTTAAAAAAATTTGAAAATGTTTCAGAATTATATTTTGGTAGACGAACTCTTCTATCGATTCCAATTATTATTTCTAATAAATTTCTAATAAATTTATTTTTGATATCTGATACCCAATTGATGAGTCTTGAAAACATTATACCAATTTTTCCATTTCTATCTACATGTGCTAATTCTTTTTGAATTTTATTTAATTTACCAAGTTTTTTTTGTGCAGTTCTGTATCTCAACATTAAATGTGGAAAATCTAAGTCAAATTCATGAGGTGGCACATATGGACACTTGGTCATAAAGCACATATCACATAATGTGCATGCATCAACTACTGGTTCAAATTGTTCACTTTTTAAACTATCTACATCTTCATTTTCAGACTCATCGATCATATCGAACAACTTCGGAAATGAGTCACATAGATTAAAACATCTTCTGCAACCATGACAAATATCAAAGGCTCTTCTCATCTCAGCATCTAATTTATCAGGGTTTAAAAAATTAGGATGTTCGAAGTCTATTGGATGTCTTATCGGCGCTTCAATACTGCCTTCTTTACTCATTGATATAATTTTCGTCCTATGGTGAGAATTCACTCACCATAATTTTCTATTAAGAAATTGATTCCAGTGTTTTTTGAAATTTACCAGCGTGAGATTTTTCAGCCTTTGCCAATGTTTCAAACCAATCAGCAATTTCTTCAAAGCCTTCTTCTCTTGCAGTTTTGGCCATTCCTGGATACATATCTGTATACTCATGTGTTTCCCCTTGGACGGCTGACTCTAAATTTGCTTTCGTTTCTCCAATAGGTAAACCTGTTGCAGGATCACCTACTTCCTCTAGAAATTCAAGATGCCCATGAGCATGACCGGTCTCACCTTCTGCTGTAGATCTAAATACTGTTGCTACATCGTTATAACCTTCAATATCTGCTTTTTGAGCAAAATAAAGGTATCTTCTATTAGCTTGACTCTCTCCTGCAAAAGCTGCTTCTAAATTTTCTTTAGTTTTTGTACCTTTTAATGACATATATTTCTCCTTAATTAATGAAGTTTATATATAATGATTCTAAACTATAAGTCAATAGTTTAGAATTATTATAATAAGTATTTTAAGTAATTGATTTTATTATATTAATTTTGATTTTGATTATCACTCGCAACTTTAATTAAAACTTCAACAGAATTGATTTTTTTTCCAGTTAAATTGTTATTTATTTTAACTTCATTAATATCATCCTCATTACAATCAATTAACTGATTGGTGTCTTCATCATAGAAATGATGATGAATTGAGGTATTAGTATCAAAATAGCTTTTATCACTATTAATCGAAATTTCTTTTAAATAACCCTTTTTTTTAAAAGCATGAATAGTATTGTAAATAGTTGCTAAAGATATTTTTTCATTCAATTTTTCACTTATCATTTTTGATAGATCATTTATTGTGAAATGAAAGGTTTTTTCCCTATTAAAAAGAATTTCACATATTTTAATTCTCTGTTTAGTAGGTCTTAATCCAGATATTCTAAGTTTATTAACAAATTCAGTGTTAAAGTTCATACTTATTTATAATAATTCTAAACTATTTGTATATTATATTGTTAATAAATCAAGTATTAAGAGTTTCAAAATATATGAAAAAAAACTCATATTCATATGATGACCTTATAACTTGCGGTAATGGTAAGCTTTTTGGTCCTGGAAATGCAAAATTACCACTTCCTCCAATGCTCATGTTTGATAGAATAACAGAAATTAATGAGAATAACGGAGTCTTCAAAAAAGGGTCTTTAAAAGCTGAATTAGACATAAAAGATGATCTTTGGTTTTTTGATTGTCATTTTAAAGAAGACCCAGTTATGCCTGGGTGTTTAGGTCTTGATGCTATGTGGCAATTAGTAGGTTTTTATTTAGGTTGGTTAGGAAATCCTGGAAAAGGAAGGGCTCTAGGAGTGGGTACTGTAAAATTTACTGGTGAAGTTTTACAAAATGTGAAAAACGTTAAATATGTGATTGATATGAAAAAAATTATGTCCCCGGGAGGAACAACTGTTGGTCTTGCTAATGGATTGGTTTTAGCAGATGATAGAAAAATATACTCAGCAGAAAGTTTAAAAGTAGGTTTATTTAAATAATGAGAAGAGTGGTAATTACAGGATTAGGGATTGTTTCTTGTTTGGGTAATAACCAAGAAGAAGTACATCAATCATTATTACATTCAAAGTCTGGCATAACATTCAGTGAAGAATACAAAGAGCATAATTTGAGAAGTCATGTTCATGGTAAGCCAAACATAAATCTGTCAGATTATGTAGATAGAAAAACCATTAGATTTATGGGATCAGGCTCTGCTTATAATTATATAGCTATGAAAGAGGCAATCGAAGACTCTGGATTAGAGGAAAGTGAAGTAAGTAACTTTAAAACAGGAATAGTCATGGGTTCGGGTGGTCCATCAATTGAAAATGTTATTTTAGCAGCAGATAAAACTAGAGCTAAAACTCCAAAATTAATGGGACCATTCATTGTTCCAAGAACAATGGCCAGTACAGCGTCAGCTACACTTGCTGTTCCATTTAAAATTAAAGGAACAAACTACACAATGAGTTCTGCTTGTGCAACAAGTGGTCACTGTATTGGAAACTCAATGGAATTAATTCAAATGGGAAAACAAGATATTGTTTTTGCAGGTGGTAGTGAAGAGATACACTGGGCGATGACTGCAATGTTTGATGCTATGACAGCCTTATCTTCAAAATATAATGAAACACCAGAAACAGCATCCAGAGCATATGATAAAACTAGAGATGGTTTTGTAATTGCAGGTGGTGGTGGTGTGTTGGTACTTGAAGAATACGAACATGCTAAAGCAAGAGGAGCTAAAATATACGCAGAATTAACTGGTTATGGAGCAACTTCAGATGGATACGATATGGTAGCACCATCAGGCGAGGGAGCTGTAAGATGTATGCAAATGGCGATGGCTACTTCTAAAAATAAAATTGATTATATAAATACTCATGGAACATCTACTCCTGTTGGAGATATTACAGAATTAAATGCTGTCAAAAAAGCTTTTGGAAATGAAATTCCAAAAATTAGTTCAACAAAATCTTTGTCAGGTCATCCTTTAGGAGCCGCATCAGTTCATGAAGCAATTTATTGTTTAATTATGATGAAAAATAATTTTATAGCAGGATCTGCTAATATTAATGAAATGGATGATGAGGCTAAAAAATTTCCAATAATTGCTAAAACTGAAACAGGAGCAACTTTAAATACAGTAATGTCTAATAGTTTTGGTTTTGGTGGAACCAATGCTGCTTTAATTTTTGAGAAAGTATAATCATGAGCTTGATGAAAGGTAAAAAAGGATTGATAATGGGTGTTGCCAATGAAAGATCTATTGCTTGGGGTATTTCACAAAAACTTTCTGAAGCTGGTGCTGAGCTTGCATTTACCTATTTAGGGGATGCTTTAAAAAAAAGAGTTATTCCATTAGCTGAAAAATTAAATTCAAAAGTTACATTTAGCTGTGATGTAGAAAAAAAAGAAGATGTAACAAAGTTATTTGAAGATGTTAAATCACAATGGGGCGAAATAGATTTTGTAGTTCATGCAATAGCTTTTTCTGATAAATCAGAATTATCAGGAGAATATTTAAATACAACTAGAGAAAATTTTTTAAGAAGTATGTTAATTTCATGTTTTTCATTTACGGAAGTTGCAAAAGAGGCATCTAAAGTAATGAAGGAGGGTGGAAGCTTAATCACATTAAGTTATGAAGCAAATAAAGCTATTCCAAATTATAATGTAATGGGTGTTTGTAAAGCAGCATTAGAGTCTAGTGTTAAGTATTTAGCAAGAGATTTAGGTGCTAAAGGCATGAGGGTAAACGCCATAAGTGCTGGACCTATTAAAACGCTAGCAGCATCTGCAATCGGAGATGCAAAATTCCTTTATAAATGGAATGAAGACCATTCTTTACTCAAAAGAAACGTTGATATTCATGATGTTGGAAATTCAGCATTATATCTATTAAGTGAACTTGCAAACGGTGTTACTGGTGAAATTCACTATGTAGATGCTGGATATAATAAAGTTGGGATGCCAGATCCTAAGAATATAACTTAATGAAGTGGCAGGATTCAAACCTACCACCCCCTAATTTTGATTATTCAGCAGCCTGTTTCATAGAAAGTTTAACTTTACCTCTATCGAAACCAATCACTTTAACTTTTACTTCGTCACCTTCTTTGACAACGTCAGTAACTTTTGCAACTCTTTTGTCTGCTAGTTCTGAAATATGAACAAGTCCATCTTGTTTTCCTAAGAAATTAACAAATGCACCAAACTCCATAATTTTCATCACCTTACCTGAATAGATTTTATTCATTTCAGCTTTTGCAGTGATGTCTTTGATCATTTGCATAGCAATGTTTCTAGACTCTTCATCTGGAGCAGCAACTGTTACAACTCCTTCATCATTTACATCTACTTTTGCACCTGATTTTTCAACAATCTCTCTAATTGTTGCTCCACCTTTTCCAATTACTGCAGCAATATCTTTTTTATCAACAGTTACTTGTTCCATTTTTGGAGTGTGTTTTCCAACATCAGATCTAGATTCGCCTAAAGCTTTATTCATTTCACCTAAAATATGAATTCTTCCATCTTTAGCTTGCTTTAAAGCCTGCTCCATAATTTCAAAAGTTATACCAGTAATTTTGATATCCATTTGAAGTGAAGTAATTCCATCTTTTGTTCCAGCAACTTTAAAGTCCATATCTCCTAAGTGATCTTCGTCACCTAAAATATCTGATAGAACACTAAAATCATCACCTTCTTTAATTAAACCCATTGCAATACCTGCAACTGGTTCTTTAATTGGAACACCCGCATCCATTAATGCTAAAGATGCTCCACAAACAGTAGCCATAGAAGAAGATCCATTAGACTCTGTAATCTCTGATACTATTCTAAAAGTATATGGAAATGCCTCTTTTGATGGTAATGAAGAGTTAATTGCTCTCCAAGCTAGTTTACCATGACCAATTTCACGTCTACCGGTTCCAATTCTTCCCGTTTCACCGACTGAAAAAGGAGGGAAATTATAGTGAAGCATAAATCGTTCTCTTTGAAGACCATCTAGACTTTCAATTCTTTGTTCATCATCAGAAGTACCTAGTGTAGTTACTACAATTGCTTGAGTTTCCCCTCTGGTAAACAAAGCAGAACCGTGAGTTCTTGGTAAAACGCCAACTTCACATGAGATTGGTCTTACATCAGATAATCCTCTACCATCAATTCTGTTTTTATTTTTAAGAATATCAGTTCTTACAATTTTCTTCTCTAGATTTTTAAGCTGTGAGTTAACATCAAGATCAGAATAATTTTCATTTTCTTCAAAAAGCTTTTTAGCTTTATCAGTAATTTCTGAAATTTGATTTGATCTATCTTGTTTATCTCTAGTTGCAAAAGCTTTTGTTAAATCTTCTGTAAAAGTTTCCTCAAGTTTTTGTTTAACTTCAGATAAATCTTTTTTCTCAACAGTCCACTCAGGTTTTCTACATTCTTTT